>JAFQDR010000005.1 GCA_017415945.1 Oscillospiraceae bacterium | reverse complement strand
GTATCCTTATTATGGAGCGGGCGACGAGGCTCGAACTCGCTACCTCCACCTTGGCAAGGTGGCGCTCTACCGGATGAGCTACGCCCGCATTTGTCGAATGCGAGATTTATTATAACACGTTCGAAGAAAATGTCAAGCCCAAATTTTGATTTATTCCGATAAAATTACAGAGGAATATGTCAGCGTACCATCGCACGCGGGATATTCAGACTGATCCCACCAACAGTTCACCTGTTTTTCCGCATCCCGCAGGAATAAACTACGTTCCCCGCCCAGGTTGTCCAGCAGACTGATATCCATATGATAGTAGGCATCCTCAATTTTTATAATATTCCAGAAATGCGCCTGCTTCTCCAAGCTTCCGTCCACCACAAGACACTCCAGACCCATGCGATCGCATAAGGCCTTAAACGCACAGGCAATCCCCTGACTGTTCGCCGCAGAATCGAGCAATGCTTCATATGCGGTATCCCCGCCGTCTACAGTATATGTGCAGTGACCGCTCAAACGTTCGGCAGCTATGGCGATTCGTTTTTCCCATCCTGCTTCAGCTGCTTCGGGAATCATGCTCGAGAGTACCCCATTCATCGCCTGAAGACGTTCCCCGTTATCCAAATTCACATCATATTGGATAGACACATCATATAATTTCTGGGATGTATTGCCGTCGAAAATGCGGACGTTAAACTTCGGTATATAGGAAATTTGCAGAGGATGACTCCGTGCTGTGTGCTCCATCAGCTCATTGACCGACTCAGCATCGGCGATACCGTTGTTGACTCGAACCACCAGCTTAGTGTCCCCCTGCTCCAAAGCCTGTGCCAGCAGTTCTGCAAAGCTGTCCAAATTGGAGGTCGTCTGAAGGATCTGCAATTCTTCCGCTGTGTACAAATAAGAAATGGAAATCACTGCTTCGTAAGAAGAAACGATTTGTCGCAGGTCATAGGAAATATAATCCACGCAGTACGCCCCAAAAGAGCTTTCGTTTTTCACAGCATTGCATACGGAGGCAATGTCAGACACAGCATTTCCCGTATACCCCGAAAACAGCAGTTCCTTCGTCTCCGTATGACTGTTCACCATACCAAACACCAAGCGGCGAAGCTCCGAGTAATTTTGTACCACCTGCACATCCGCATCTAAATCAATTTTTTCGTTCCCCTGAAAATCCTGTTCAGAGTAATAGCTATTGGAATACAGTGCACTGCAGCCTGTGATACAGTACAAAATACACGCCACAAAAATTGTGAGTATCAGCTTCTTTGGCATTCCATCACATCCTTTGCAATATGGTATCATACCCCACGGCATTCGTAAAGCCATGACGCACTTATCTAACAAAAACAGGGCCGGTTTTCCAATCCAGTTCTCCTTGTCGATGGCTTGGGTTTTCATAGGCCAACACATACAAATCGTGTGCGTCGGCAGCCTTGCAAAACATCGACAGCACTTCTTGCGATAACTTTCTGGCAACAGAGGGCTTGCTGATCACATCAATACTTCGCAGCGTTTCCGACTGTTTCAGTATTTTGGCACCACGCTCATTCAAAGCCAACACGCGGGCATACAAATTTTCCTTGCTGTAATTCTCCCCGCTGATCCCCAAAGCCGCACACATAGTCATTCTTCGGATACGGGCATGGGTGAACCGTTTGCTTTTTACCGTATCATATATTTTTTCAAGAGAGATTCCTCTCCGACATGCATTGTACAGCCGATTCTCCAAGCCCTCAGAGGCATCGGGCAGCGCAGAAAAAACATCGTACGAAAGCATACGCAGTCTGGACAAGATTGCCGTTTCCAGCTTGCTCAAGCACACAGGCCCTTTTCCCATAGCGCTTTCCCGTGAATAGATTTCAAAGGCTTCTTGCGGAACATAATCCGAGATATCTTCCCCATTGAATATTCGACTGCGCAGCTCGGAGCCCGACTTCATCTCGCCGTCATAGACGGCATCATGCATGGCGCCTACCCGCAGGATAGGGTGCGGAGCCATAGAAAAGCCGTGACGACGGATGGCACGAATATATTCCACGCCCAAATTGTTGTTGGGGGTCATGGTCACATCAAGACCATCCATCAATTCGGTCAAAGCTTTCGAGCGAGCTGTCGGATAAGAGCACCCGCTCTGCAGATGTAATTTTATCCTTTCATCAAAGGCAGGTGCAGACAATACCTCTGCGGTACGCTCTAATAGCGCACGATCCTCCAGCTCGCTGCCAAAGACAAGGCTATCAACCACCCCCAAACGTCCCAGTATCTGCACCGCACCATCCGCAAAGCGTTCCGCAGAACCGATACTGATATGCAGGGGCAGTTCAATCATCAGATCCGCACCGCAGCGTACCGCAGCCTCCGCTCTGGCAAACTTTGAAAAGACCGCAGGCTCTCCCCGCTGGACGAAATCCCCCGACATAACACATACAATAGCCGTATCCTCGCCATATAACTCCCGTACTTTTTGTAATTGATATGCATGACCTTTATGAAATGGATTGTATTCTGCAACAATTCCTACAATCTTCATAAGAAATCTCCTTAAACAGAAAATAGTTCTTGCCTTTTCAGGAAAAAGAAACTAAAATAAGTATGATTGTTATACTACATAATACAATTCAATTTGTTAGATTTCAATAAAGAAAGGACAAATTACTCATGAAAATCCTTGTTATCAACGCAGGCAGCTCCTCTCTGAAGTACCAGCTGATGGACCCCGATACCAACACCGTATTCGCTAAGGGTCTGTGCGAACGCATCGGCATTGACGGTCGTCTGACTCACAAGATCCCCGCAACCGACGGCAAGTTCGAATTTGACATTGCTATGCCCACTCACGCAGAAGCAATCGCAGCTGTTATCGATAAGCTGACCTGCGCAGAATGCGGCGTCGTTTCCGATATGAAGGAAATTGAAGCTGTTGGTCACCGTGTTGTTCACGGCGGCGAAGCATTTGCTTCCTCCGTTCTGCTGAACGACGATGTTATGAAGGCTCTGGAAGACTGCATCCCCCTGGCACCTCTGCACAACCCCGCTAACATCACCGGCATCAACGCATGCAAGGATGTTATGGGCGATGTTCCCATGGTTGCAGTATTTGACACCTCTTTCCACCAGACCATGCCCGCTAAGGCATACACCTACGCTGTTCCCTACGAATACTACCAGAACGACAAGGTCCGTCGTTACGGCTTCCACGGCACCTCTCACCGCTACGTTTCCGCTCGCTGCGCTGAACTGATGGGCAAGAACATTGAAGATCTGAAGATCATCACTTGCCACATGGGCAACGGTTCCTCCATCGCTGCTATCAAGGGCGGTCAGTGCGTTGACACCTCCATGGGCTTCACTCCTCTGGTTGGCCTGCCCATGGGCACCCGCTGCGGCGATCTGGACAACGGCGTTCTGCAGTTCCTGATGAACAAGTACGGCTACTCCATCGACGAAATGCTGAACATTCTGAACAAGAAGTCCGGCGTTCTGGGTGTTTCCGGCGTTTCCTCTGACTTCCGCGATCTGGAAGCAGCTTCCAAGGAAGGCAACGAACGTGCACAGCTGGCTCTGGATATGTTCGACTACTGGGTAGCTAAGGTTGTCGGCTCTTACGCAGCAGCAATGAACGGTGTTGACGCAATCGTCTTTACCGCAGGTGTTGGCGAAAACTCCGCTCCCACTCGTGCAGGCATTGCTTCCTACCTGACCTATCTGGGCGCAGAAATGGATCCGGAAGAAAACAAGAAGCGCGGCGAACACAAGGTTTCCACCGCAGACTCCAAGGTCGCTATGTGGGTCATCCCCACCGACGAAGAACTGGTTATCGCACAGGATACCAAAGCTATTGTTTCCGCTCTGTAATATCAAACATACACACAAAAGACCGATGCTTCACCGCATCGGTCTTTTTCTATGATTTTTTCTTTTTCTTTGGTGTGGGCAGATCATCATGCATAGCTGTGACGAGGGTCGTCAAAAAACGCTTGTCATCAACGTTATCAACAAGCAGCATCTCCTTTGCTCCCTCATACGGCTTTTCGTATACCCCATTAGGCGTTAAGGCAACCGCAGCGTTCACAGGCTTTACAAGGAATCGATCATCATAGATTCCACCGATGATTTTTCCGCGATAATACAGGATGTACTCCCCCATCATTGCTCTGTATGTAATTTCATTCAAGTCGGACAGCTGATCTAAAACATATTCCAAATACTCTTTTGTTGATGCCATTCTTCACCTCACAAAATCAGGACACAAATGCAACAACTATACAGGCTATACCAATTAAGATAAACACGGCTCCACCCACACGGGTACTTAATATATACAAGTCGGATGGCTCACCGTACGAATAAGACTTCCAGCTTTCGGTGATTTCATAAATAAACTCAGGAAAACGCAGCATCACAAAACCGATGATCAAAAACAGAATCGCACATAAAATAAACATGCAAGCTTCCTCCTCACAAACTATACAATGCAACACAAATGCTCATAAATGAGCAGAAACAGCCACCGCAATGATTCTGCTGTGGCTGTTTGGTAATATTCGATTAAGACTGCAGGAAGCGTTCCAGTCTGTCCAGACCTTCCTTGATATTGCCCATGCTGGTTGCATAGGTCCAGCGGACAAAGTCGGGTGCGCCGAAGCCGGAGCAAGGTACCACAGCCACCAATTCCTTTTCCAGGAATGCCATAGCAAAATCATCACTGGTGTTGATAACAGTGCCGCCAATGGTCTTTCCCTTCAGTTTTTCAATGTTCATCATGACATAGAACGCGCCGTCTGGCATAATGCAGCTGACACCTTCAATGCTGTTCATGCGGGATACAATGTAGTTTCTGCGTTCCTCAAAGACTTTGCGCATGTCCTCAATGGTTTCCTGAGGGCCATTGAATGCTTCCACAGCCGCCCACTGGCTGATGGTAGAGGGCGCACCTGTGGAGTGGCTCAAGTAATTTGCCATGACTTTTGCGATATTAGCGGGAGCAGCTGCGTAGCCGATACGCCAGCCGGTCATTGCATAGGACTTGGAAACACCATTGATGATGATGGTGCGTTCCTTAACTTCCTCACCCAGAGAGGCAATGCTGGTAAAGGTTCTGCCATCATACAGGAGCTTGAAGTAAATTTCGTCCGCAATAATATAGAGGTCGTGCTTCACGCAGACCGCTGCGATGGCTTCCAGCTCTTCCTTGCTGTACAGCATACCTGTGGGGTTGGAGGGGTTATTGATGATCACAGCCTTGGTCTTATCCGTCACAGCGGCTTCCAGCTGCGCTGCAGTGATTTTAAAGTGCTGGTCCTCCCCTGCATGGAGGATCACGGAAACACCGCCCACCATGGCGATCATTTCGTCATAGCTGACCCAGAAGGGTGCAGGCAGGATGACCTCATCACCGGGATTGACAAGAACTCGAAGTGCTGCATACAGATTATGCTTAGCGCCGCTTGCAATGACGATCTGGGTAAAATCATAATCCAGATCCAGCTCACGCTTCAGGCTTTCCGCAACAGCCTTCCGCAGAGGAATAATGCCCGCAGCGGGGGTGTACTTGGTTTTGCCGTCATTGATGGCGGCAATAGCAGCCTTCTTAATATTTTCGGGTGTATCAAAATCGGGCTCACCGGTACCGAAGCCAACCACATCAAGGCCGTCTGCCTTCATCTGCTTTGCCTTTGCGTCAATAGCCAGAGTAGTGGACGCGTGCACAGCGGATGCGATTCTGGATAGTTCTTTCATCTATATATCCTCCTAAAGAGATTTTTTAGTATTATATATCAATTGCATCAAATATGCAATCACCTTTACACCTTGATTTTCATTACAAGCTGTTCCATTTTTTCAGCGATTTCCTGCAGTGCGCCATCCTCGAAGGGAGAACGGAAGCCCGCTTCCTTCAACAGCAAGGGCCATTCCTTTTCCCCGCCCTGCTCGGAGAGAGTCATATACCTTGCAAATGCATCCTCGTAATTCTCTTGCGATGCAAGCAGGAATCGGAATGCCGCAGTTTGGGCAAGGCAATAATCAATGTAGTAGAAGGGTGTTTCGTAAATATGCATCTGATACTGCCATCTGGTACCCTTTTCCAGATAGGGCATCCCCTCCATACTAAGGAAGGGGCGATAATCCCGCTCCAGCTGCAACCAAGCGGCATTGCGCTGTTCGGGTGTCAAATCGGGATTTGCATATACGATATGCTGGAAGGCATCCACAATGGTACCGTAAGGAATAAAGGACATGGAATCCACAGCATGTCTGTACCGATAGGCAGCAGCACGGTCACCGTAGAACTTTTCCATGTATGGCCAGCAGAAGAACTCCATGCTCATGGAATGGGTTTCCGCGGTCTCCATACCGCCACAGCCCAGTTCCACAATGTATTCATTATCCAGTGTCAGATAATCATTGAGGGCATGGCCAACCTCATGGGTCATGGTATCTACATCATCATTGCTGCCGTTGAAGTTCGCAAGGATGAAAGGCTGACGGTACTTGGAAAATACTGTACAATATCCGCCGCCCCACTTATTTTTGCGGCCTTCCACATCAAATGCTTCGTTCTCCATCATCATATCGATGAAATCTGCTGTTACGGGACTCATATCATGATACATTTCCTTGGCAGCCGCAAAAATAGATGCCTTGTCCCCGGGCTTGGGATCTCCGCCGGGAACGATGACGCCAAGATCATACAGCATCACACGATCAATTCCTAGTTCCTCAGCCACTGCATTGCGCAGCTTTGCCACAACGGGAACAAAATTATTCTTCACATTTTCGCGGAACGCCGCAACCATTTCCTCATTATAGCTGATACGGTTCATTCGATAATAGCCAAGCTCAATGAAGTTTTCATAGCCCATCTTTTTAGCCATGCGATCACGCACATGAACCAAATCATCAAAAATGCGGTCAAGCTGTCGGGAGTGTGCCATGAGGGTATTCCCCAATACCTCGTAGCATTCTTTTCGGGTGTCTCTGTCGTCATCTTCGCCATAGCCCATCAGCTCCGCACGAGACATCTTTTCTCCGCGGAATTCAAATTCCATACCCGCCATCAAAGCGGAGTATTCGGACACCAGCTTGTTTTCCTCTATCATATCCTCCACGATCACGGGAGACATGGCCTTCATAGAGTTTTCGATACTGCGGAACACCAAAGGATTCAGCCGTTCCTCCAATTCCCCGCGGAACTTGCTGTTCATAAATGCGGTATTATACATCAAATCTAAATTCGCAGCCTCGGGACCGATTTCGTCATAATAGTCCTTTTCCTGCAAATAGAACGCATCCACCGTATTGATGGTATAACGCATATAAGAAAGAGCGGTCATGGTACCGTACTCTACCATAAGCTCGTTATAAGCTTTTCTGGCGGCAAGAACATCCTCTACCGAATCCGCGTTTTCGATCTGTCGAACAATAGCCTCTACAGCCTCTCGCAGCTCCTCAATGGTCACTCGCCGATATTCCAGTTCCGAAACTTTCATGGGGTTCTCCCTTCACAAATGAATATGAAGCTATTATACTCATAAACGCTTGTCTTTGCAAGAAAAAAAGATGTCTTTCCTCGTGAAGCAAAGACATCCTTTTGGGAATTATAGAATAATGCAGATCAAGCCTCCCGCACCTTCATTGATCACACGCTGAAGAGTCTCCTGAAATTTGCTGCGTGCACTCATGCTCATCCCCTCAATTTTTGCACCGACCCCCTCTGCCGCAATATCATACAAAGATTTTCCGAAAATATTGGAATCCCAAATTTTGCTCACATCGCCCCCAAGGCTTTGCAGCAGCAGATTGACGATTTCTCCCGATGCGGATTCACCCCCGATAGTCGGTGACACTGTAGTTTCCACATTGGTCATTATCATATGGATCGCAGGGGCATTGGCCTTCAGCTTTACCGCATATTTTCCGCCCTTCTGCACAATCTCAGGTTCCTCCAAGCGCAAATCCTCACCCGTAGGCAGAACAATGCCATAGCCCTTCTCTCTTACATCCTGCAGCGCCTCACGAATACGATCATACTCCCGTTTCACAAAACGCAGCTCATTCAGAAGCTCCAGAAGCTCTCCGTCATCATGTACGGAAAAACCCGACTGTTCTGCAAGGGTCTCATAATACAGCGCTCTCGGAACCTCAAGAACCGTGTGTACGGTCCCTGTGCCCATATCCATTTTTTGAACCGCTGCGCTTTCTATATTTTCATTGTCTGCAAATGCAGATAAACTCTCATACACAGCTTTGACTTGCTTCACATTAACAAATGCGTTTCGAACACTTTCCAAAATGGACATCAATATGGGTGTTCCGTAAGGTAAAGCCTCTACCCAACCGGGAATGGTTACGGTCAATTCCTCAACAGGAAATTCCATCAGTACACTTCGCAAAATCTCGGTAATGTCACCAAGCTGCAGTGCTTGGCAGTTCACACATAAGGCGCGAACATCGTAGCGGTTTTGGATATCCTCACACACCGCCATGGCCGATTGGGAATGGGGATCCGTGCTGTTCACCAAAACCACAAAGGGCTTTCCTATTTCCTTCAGTTCCTCGATAACACGTTTTTCCGCAGCCTCGTACTCTTCCCTCGGAATGCCGCAAACCGTACCATCGGTAGTTACAACCAGTCCTATGGAGGAATGGTCTGCAATCACCTTGTGGGTTCCGATCTCCGCTGCCTCCGTCATGCTGATCTCATGGTCAAACCAGGGAGTGGATACCATTCGCTCCGTGCCATTTTCATACCGCCCCACAGCACTGTCAATCATATACCCCACACAATCGATCAAACGTACGGACAGCTCCACATCCCCATCCAGAACCACAGGCACGGCATCCTCGGGAACAAACTTCGGTTCCGCTGTCATGATGGTCCGTCCGGAACCACTTTGGGGCAGTTCGTCTCTGGCACGCTCTTTTAGATACACATTATCAATACGCGGAATCACAAGAGTCTCCATAAAGCGTTTGATAAACGTGGACTTCCCTGTGCGAACAGGACCTACGACACCAATATAGATGTTGGAATCCGTTCGCATGGCAATATCTCGATACAAATTTTCATTCATAAGCAGTTCCTCCCGTATGTATTGGACTATACGCAGTCGTAATCGTTAGTTTAACTTATGAGTGATGATTTGATTATATGAAAAAGCAGCCCATTTTCACGGGCTGCTTTCCAAAATTATACAAAATATTGTTCAGGCTGTTTATGACAGCGGCTGATTTGTGTAGAGATTTCGGGGTAGCGTTCATTCAGCATACGCTCCAGTACAGGTACCACTACATTTTCGGTGGAGTAATGCCCTGCATCGATCAGGTTTAGTCCCAGCTCTCGTGCATCCAGAAAGCCGTTGTGCTTCACATCGGAGGTCACAAAGGTATCGCATCCCAGAGCCGCCACATCATTGAGCATAGAACTGCCGGAGCCACCACAAACCGCAACACGACGTACAGGCTTTCCACCGTCGATATAACGTAAGCCGTTGCAGCAGAGCGCATCCTTGCAGTGCCGCAGGAAGGAATCCAGCGAGCATTCCGCAACGGTTCCGTATCGACCCATGCCGTATGGCTTTCCATCATTTGCTGTGCCAAAGGGCTCGATGATCCCTTCGTGGGAAATCCCCAATACTTCCATCAGCGCATCATTAACCCCGCCGTCAACCGCATCCAAATTGGTGTGCAGACAAATTGCGGACATACCGTTGCCAAGGATGCGTACCAGCTTTCTGCCAATGGGGTCTTCGGTTGATGCATTTTTTGTGGAAAACATCAGAGGATGATGAGCAACGATCAAGTCCGCACCGTAAGCAACAGCTTCCTCGATCACTTCGTCGGTAATATCCAGCACCACAAGAGCCTTATGTACCTCTCGGCTGCCATCACCAACCAAAAAACCTACATTATCGAAGTCCATTTTCATGGAGTTTGGAATCTTTGTGTCAAAATATTCGGAGATGTCCTTTACAGTTGCCATGCTTCAACCTCCTTCTTCATATCCTTCAGGGCAGCGATCATGATTTGGGTCTCTCTCAAAGCGGAATCCTCGCTCTTTCCGGACTGCATCCCTCGCTCAGCAGCCATATATCGCTTCAACAGAGAATCCAGATATTCACCCAGCAAAGGATCCTTCTTTTCAAAATACAATCGATTTACCAATGCGTACGGCTCTGACAGAATGGGTTCTGCTTTTCCCGACTGCACAACCAAAATTTGATAGAGCTTACCTGCATCTTTTACAATGGATACGTCCGAAATCTTAAAGCCATGGTCAGTAAGCCAATAGACCAAATGGGGAATGCGGCTGTTGGGCTGCAAAATCAGAGTAGTCCCCTCACGATTTGTCCAAGGAGCCTCCTCCAAAATGGATGCGATCAGTTCCCCGCCCATGCCTGCAACGATAATCGTATCATATGCATCGCTGCCTTCGAAGGACAAGCCGCTGCACAAGGCAAATCGGATGGCATGGGATACCCCATAACGGGAAGCGGTTTCCATAGCATGATCCAAAGGGCCTCGGTTGATATCCGCCGCCACGATTCGTTCAGCAATATGATTTTGTGCCAGCCATACGGGAATATAGCCATGATCTGTACCGACATCGGCAACGTTTGCCTTCTTGGGCACAAAATCCGCTATGGCCCGTAAGCGTTTGGATAATTTTATCAGTTCCATAGTTCCTCTTTACTGAAAAAATATCCCGGGTGAAGCATTCATCCGGGATGTTTTGATTAGTCTGCGATCATCAAGTAGGCCTTCAGTTCGGTGACGAACCAGTCGGGGTCAATGCCGTGAACAAAGCAAGCCTGTTCAACAGTTTCGCTTCTTGCCAGCGCACAGCCCATGCAGTGCATACCGATCATCTGGAACATAGGCATAGCCTCGGGTGCATTTTCCACGATGGTAGAAATTTTGGTATCCTTGGTAATTCTCATAATAGTTTTCCCTCCGGGACTAAAGATTTGTGATTTTAATGAAAAAGCGATTGAGCTGAGTACCGCCCAATCGCTTTATTGCCATTGATTAGCCCTGAGCTTCCTTCAGCTTAGCGAAGCATTCGCTGCAGTAT
>JAFQDR010000285.1 GCA_017415945.1 Oscillospiraceae bacterium | reverse complement strand
TGGCGATAAAAGTAAATGCTCCTCTCGGTCATCATTCAACCGCTTCCTCACAGTCTTCCTGCCGGGAGCGATTGTTCAGCGGTCTGCCGAAAAGACAAAAAGCCACCGGCAAGACAAAGTTACACTGCTGTTTTCACAGAGTGATCTCGTCTTGTCGGTGGCTTCACAACTTAGCTTGCGCAATTCTGGCATTGCCTACCGCACGGTTTATGTTGTATGACCTGCAAAAAGGACTTAACTTAGCACTGTTTCAGCCAGGCCTTCCGCGTCGTTACACCGCAGTTATTCAGTTTTAGTTTTATATCATTGTTTACTGCGCTCAGGCAATTGCTTTGCCCATTCGTACAGTCTTTCACATACAGTCAATCTCTCATAAAGAAAGTCATATGGTTCTTCGTTATCATAGATGTAGTCCAACACTCCATCCTCATACTCAAACTCATTGGGTATCTGCTCGAAATCGTAATGCTCCTTAAACTTAATATAGAGCGTGATTCCCGGTATGTCGAACTCAATCCGATAATTGTTTTCTCCGTCCGGAAGCTTGTCAACTGCAACTATCCACAGCATTGTTTTCCGTGGATCCGTCGTACAGTCGTTATAAATCATTTCACAGCGATCCTTACACGGGTGTCCTGAACAACAAAACATTGTTGTATAGCCCTTCAGATTCAGTTCTCTGATAACAGGCGCGATTGCTTCATCCACTTCAAAGCAATCATCAAGAAAGTGGTCAATGTTACTTCCGGAATAATATTCAAAAGTCGTTTTCTTCATATAAGCCATATTCGTTATCCTCTCAGTCGTGCCATCCCTTCGGGAATGGTGATTTCCAGCAGATCATGTCTGCGGTTCTTGTAAGTACGGACCATTACAAGTCCGCATCGCGGGCATTCGTATTTGATCTTGCCCTCGCTGTTTCTATACCCATCGTTGATCGTCCCACAGTTCGGGCAGTACATGGGAACGGTTGTCCATAATTCTTCGTAATTCGTCTTCACTTATTCGTATGCTCCTTATATCCCTCAAACAACTATACGTTCTCATTGCAGCGAAATTCCTTTTCAAGTTTTTATGTCGTTCTATTATCTGATAACGGGTGCTTCCACGAACCACCGATCTTCTTCACGGAACATATACCGTTCCATGCCGTTAATCTTTACGGTGTATCGTGTTCCTCGTCCGCCTACTTTCAATGAGGCGGCGGGCGTGATGTGCAGGACTCTGTCAATCGGATATTTCTCTCCGTCCTCCCATCGGAAGGATTTCGGGAGGAGAGTTCCATCCTTTCGCATCAATACTGTCACATCAACATAAACCTTTCTGTATTCCGGTTCATTCATGTAGGGTTCCTCCTTTTCAGGTCGGCACTCCGGTCGGCATGATAACTTTCGTTTCACAGTCCGGAGGCATCTTGGGGTTATCAAGTAAACAGGCATTGCAAATGATGCTTTTACCAAAGCGTCGGCGGATGTCCTCAATAACCTGATCGAGCCGTTCTCGCCTGTCCATCTTTTCAGAGTCGCAAAAGATATTCAACTGATCGGCGTAGTCCGTGGACACAAGGTTAATCGCACGGACAGTCAGCGAGCGGATCGGGTTCTTCCACTCATATCTTGCGGTGAAAAGATCGAAGGCTTCCTTGGCGATGCAGGATGGGCTTTGTGTGGAAACGGGGATTCCACGCTGCCACTGCTTGGTATAGAGTTGATTATCACGGATATCAATTGCGATACCGGTTGCCTTCTTGTTATATGTATAGAGCTTATGTCCGATCTCCTGACAGAGAGCGAGCATTACCTTCCATACCTCGGCGGAATCTTCAAGATCCTGCAATGTGGTAATTCCGTGTCCAACGGATTTGACAGGAACCTCGGCATCAACGCAGGCGACTTTGCTCTGATCAAGACCGTTGGCAAACCGCCACAGGTCCGTCCCGCATTTGCCGAGCTTTCGCGTAAAGAAATCTACGGGCAAATTTGCGATGTCACCGATTGTATGGATACCGCACGATGAGAGTTTCCTCTCTGTGGCTCGTCCGACTCCGAGCATTTCAGATGCGGGGAGTTTCCAGATCATCTCTTTGAAGTGTTCCTTCGGGATACAGGTGACAGCATCCGGTTTCTTCATATCGCTTCCGAGCTTTGAGAAAACTTTATTGAAGGATACGCCTGCGGAGATCGTAAGTCCAAGTTCAAACTTGATCCGTTCTCTGATCTCGTTAGCGATCTTCTCACCGCTGCCCATCACCATCGTGGAGCCTGTAACATCCAGCCAGCACTCATCCATGCCGAAGGCTTCTACCTGATCGGTGTAGTCCTCGTAGATTTCACGAGCCGCTTTCGAGAACTTCATGTACTCCTCGTAATGTGGAGGAACAACCACAAGATCCTTGCACTTCTGCTTGGCCTGCCAGATGGCTTCTCCGGTACTCACGCCGAAGGCTTTTGCTTTGTAGTTCTTCGCCAGCACGATTCCGTGCCGTTCTTCCGCACTTCCGCAGACTGCCACCGGATATGGTTTCAGCTTGGGATTGAGAAAGCACTCCACGGAGGCATAGAAGTTATTCATGTCACAATGCAGTATCGTTCTTTCCATAATCGTTCTTATAAATATTAATATACATGATTTTTTCAAAACCTCTTGACAATGTGGGTGTATTGGTGTATAATAATTACGCAAGGTCGAGTGTGATAATATTATACACCCAAGATTGCGCTTTGTCAATATGTTTACGCAAATTTGAGTGTGAAATTTTGAAAGGATGAGTGTATATGAGTTTTGCAGACAGACTGAGAGCAGCCCGTAAAGGAAAGAACTTAACTCAGCAGGAGCTTGCAAAAGAAAGCGGAGTCGCATATAGAACGCTTCAGAACTGGGAGAATGGTTCACGCCGCCCGGTTAATATAACAATGGTGGATAAGGTTGCTTCTGCACTTGGTATAAGCACCGCTGAACTGCTTGACGACGGAGAGACTTTTGTTGCCGAAGCCGGTGAGAAATACGGTTCCCGAGGAGCAAAGGATGCCGCCAAGCTGCTTGAGGAAATGAAATCCCTGTTTACCAACGGTGAAATGAAAGACCAGGACATGGATGCCTTTATGAGAGATCTGCAGGAGACATATTGGCAGGTCAAGGAAATTAACAGAGAGAAGTATAACCCCAACAAGAACGGCAAGGGCAGAGGTGCTAAGAAGGATACGTGATTGTACGGATTAACGGACACTGTATGTGTTATACTGATGGCGTAAAGGAGGTGTGCGCGTCATGGCAAAAGAAAAAGATCCTGCTCTTACTGCTGATAAAGTAGTTCGCGAGTGTGAGAGTCGTAACCCTTTGAAGATCGCTCGTATGAATAAAATTCTGATCAGAACCGTCGAGGACTGGCAAGAACAAAGCGGCGCATATGTTGAAATGATGCGACAGCCGATCATTTATGTTGCAGGTAGACTTGATCCGGTCAGGAAGTCCATCGTTATTGCACACGAACTCGGGCATCACTTCTTACATCGAAAAGAAGCCTCCCAGGCAGGCGGCTTCCGTGAATTCAAAATATTTGATATGGCGCTGAATCGTATGGAGTACGAGGCAAATATCTTTGCCGCTCAGCTGATCCTTCCGGACGATGAAGTCATGGATTATGTCTATCAAGGATACGATGTTTCTCAGATAGCCCGCGCCATGAATTCCGATATCAATCTTGTTGCATTAAAGGTTTCAAGTTACATCAAGGATGGTATGCCTTTCCGCGAACAGGAATATAAGAATAAGTTTTATTGATGCGGGGGCAAAAGAGTGAAGGATAAGTTCAAAGAAACGATGGATTATGTTGTGTCGGTACTGAAGGAAGCTGGTTATGCGCCGTATGATCAGCTTTACGCATATGCTTCAACCGGCAATGAATCATATATCACCCGCAAAGGGGACGCCCGCAAGCTGATAGCCCAGCTTGATCGGGAGCAGATTTGGAATTACATTGAACCGCACGTAAAGCAGAAAGGCAAATAATATGGGATTTGGATTTGATTTTGGTTTCGGGATGTTCGGCGTAATGTTTACGCTGATGTTCATCTTGGTATTCGGAATTATTATTGTGACGATTGCACGCGGCATTGGTCAGTGGAATAAAAATAACAATTCTCCGCGCCTGACCGTAGCTGCCACTGTGGTATCCAAACGGACGAATGTTTCGCATCACCATCACGATCACCACACACACCATTCCACCAGCTATTATGTCACCTTCCAGGTGGACAGCGGCGATCGGATGGAGTTACATATGACCGGACAGGAATATGGTATGCTTGTGGAGGGAGATAAAGGATATCTGACATTCCAGGGCACACGGTATCTCGGATTTGAGAGAATATAAAGACAGCGCATTTCCATTTGCTGAAGCTGCGCTGTTCTGCTGAAATGATAAATCCCCTACAATCCTCATGTCGAAGTTTGTAGGGGATAAATTTTTGTCAATTTTGGAAACTGATATAATTATAGGGTTCCTTATGCATCAGGTAGAGGTGAGGATGAAAGTGCGATATTGACCATTTCATCAATCATTTCGATGTTTATATTGAGATCAGCGCCTACTTTGTAATAGTATCCATCATGACTGATCTGATAACCGTTTTCATCCGTAATGGTGACAGTTGCAATTTCCGCACCATCTGCATCGTACCATGTCAGCATATAAGCATAACCTACTTTTCCATCTGTGGACGAGGTTTTTTCAAATCTCAGGGAGTTAATATTTTCGGTAATGTCTTTAATGAACTCATTATCGGCGATATTCACTTCCTCACCACTTAGACCAGACTTAATATTGATTTTTGCTGCGGTTCCGATGTCGAAGGTCATATTATAAGTGGCAAAGTAGTTTATAACCAATGCGACGATTGCAACCATGATACCGATTATTGCAATAGAAACAAGAACGATAATTTTCTTTTTCAACTGACATGCCCTCCTATATCCATCTTTATTCAGAAATATATTATTCAATCAGCTCAATGTCCGGAACTAAAATCTCAATGCTGCCATCTTTATGCTCAATAATGTCATGGTTGCTGTAAGTAACAGCTATTACATCACCTATATCTAGATTGAACTCTGTTTTACTATTAGCAGTATTTTCTATAGTCACACAAACAACATCACCAAGCGAATGGAACCTATCTGTTCCGGTTATTACAACCTTCCATTTGTTGATATCAATGATCTCAATAACTTCAGCTACTACACCACCGGGAATAGGCTCACTACTTTGACCTCTATCGAAAATAAGCGGAATCGAAAGTGTAACCACAAGGCACAGACACGCAGCCATCGCCGCCCACTTCATCCAGCCATTCTTTTTCTTCGTCCTCGTATACTCAATCGCATCAGCAATCAGATCTTCGTCGATGAATCCTATACCTTCACGTATTTTATTGCTATTCATACAATAACGCCTTCCTTTCTCAGATATTCTCTTAATCGATTCCGGCTGTGGTAGAGCATATTCTTGACCTTGCTTTCTGTAAATCCATACTTTTCAGCGATCACGCCGATGGAGTCAAAGAACCAATACCGCCGCAGGAATACATTCCGGGCTTCCTCTTTTTCTGTCCGCAGGAATCGGCTGATGATCTTGCCGAGATGTTCATCTGTGATGAAGGGATCAATCTCATCGTCGGCAATCACATTTTCCAGTTCGCTGTAGGAGACATATACTTCCGGATCTCGTTTCATGGCTTTGTTATACTCCAATCGTTTCAATGATAAATTTCTCGCAATCCGACAAACAAATGCCGAAAAGTTCGAAGGTCTTGCGGGCGGGATGCTGTTCCATGTGCCCAGATATGTATCGTTGACACATTCCTCGGTATCTTCGGGACTGATCAGGATGTTATGTATGATGCTGCGGCACAGCTTGCCGTACTTCCGATCAGTCTCGGTAATTGCCTGTTCATCCCGTGAGAAATACAACTCGATAATCTGCAGGTCTTCCATTCTACCACCTCCTTCGTTTGTGTTTGAAAGGCCTTTCACTATATAAGTACGGTTTTATCGCCGCCCGTCGCAAAATTTCAGAAAGTTTTTTTATATTTTAGCATATTTTTTTGAGTTCCATATGAACAGACAGAAAAAAGGCACAGTTTGCTTCAAAATCGCAGGCTGTGCCTTCTATTCAAGATACTATTTTGCTTTTTTGCGGAAGATGGCCGCGAGGATACCACAGAGGAGTATGCCTGCAGCATATGGAATGGCGGCCAAAAACGCCACATCCGCCGGTGCGCTGAAACCGGAATGTTCGATTCCGCAGAGCATATCGCGGTAGTTCCAGGCTACTACAAAGCACATGATGTGGGAGAGAATTAGGGCAATGATTGTTAAGAGTAAGCTTATTCTTTTCATAATCAAACATCTCCAAAGAAATAATGTTCCTGAACAGCGACTGATCCGTCTTCTCCGCTTTCGGAGATTATGAATCTGTGTGCGACTCCATCCGAATCCCTGAAGACAATACCGTAAGAAGTAAAGTCACCGTAAAACACAACGCCTAAAAGCAGCGGCTTATTTGAATCAAGCGCGGAAAGTACGTACAGAACATCCCCAAATTCCAAGCCTGCATCAAGGACAATGTCTGTCACACGAACGTCCGTGATCTTCTCAGTCGGGCTTATGAGAATATATCGGGTATACTCATTCTGATCATGAATGTATTCGTAGTATTCTGTTCCCAAAAGCGCCTCCTCGCTGACTTCGGCTACTGTAATCAGCCTTGACAGCTCGTAACCCTGTTTGGGTTCTCTGTAATATCTGATGTTAAATCTGTCAAGGTCGGTTATTGTAATTTTGCCTTCGGCAAGAGCATCTTTAACCGTCTGCTCGGTGCCATCCTTATAATAGACAATGGTTACATAATTACGGATAGTCGGGAAATAATAGTCATATTTTTCGTCCGAATAAAATCCTTCCAAAGCCTCTGCTGAACCGCCGCGGTCGCTGTGAAAGATGATGTTTTCGATATCTTTGCTCGCCTGTTTGGAGGACATATTTTCGACAAACTCCTCCACACCGCCGTCACGTATGTCGATACGGGTGTCAAGGTCATGTGCGGTAAGATAGATGTACATAGGAGTACCTATCGGAGCGCCGCCGCCAATCCATACAGAAAAGATTTCGTCAATCTCATACACACGGATATACAGTCCCGAGCCTGTCTCTATTGATTTGAATTCATAGAAATCCTCCCATGTGAGGTCGTACCCTTTCGCAGAGAGTTCAATAACATCTTCAAGTGTCAGCTGCTTTTTATCATCAGGGATCATTTCTATCGTATTATCTTTTTGAATCAGAACATAAGAAAGATGCCCGAATGCTTTTTTGAATCGTCCGATGTCTCCCTCGTCGAAGTCATATACATAAACATCAACGCAGTTATGTTCGGCATTAACTCCCACAGCGGCTATTCTCTCGCCCCATTTACGGAACACTTCATCAACAGTATCGTTGATTGCTGCTGTGCGGTATGCCCAGATTTCTTCCTGATGCTGTTTCAGAATCTCGTAGGAGAGCTTTTCACCGGAGATGTTTGATTCGATATATTGCAGCTGTTCAGCGTTTTCGTTGCCGTCAATTTTCACTTGTCCAAGCGGTTCTTTGTTCCCGCGAGGCTGAATATATGCAAGACAAATACTTGTAAAGTCCTCACTGTCGTTTACTTTTACAGTATATACAGCGGTGTCCTTTCCGTTATACAGCATATAGGTCGTATTTTGAATTTCAAGAGAGAGTGGTTCTTTGAAACTTTTATAATTATCACGAGCGACATCAAGGAGCAATTCATCGCGGAGTTCATCATCAATAAAAGGTTCTGTGAGGGTGGAGTATACTGCAACTTTATGAAATGAATCATCAACGATCCGGCATATGTAGTCTCTCCCCGCATTCGGATTTGTCAGAAAACATACCGCTGCCACGACACAGGCAACCACAGCCAGAACCACAATCCAGAACGCAGGCTTCTTATAATGCAGCACCGACTTGATCCGTTCCTTCACGCTGACCTCTCCAAAGGCCAGGGGACATGCGGTGATCATCTTTCTTTTCACGCTGCAGTCCAGCAATGCCTCGGAATAGTCAGCACGCTGTACATCGTCATATTCCTTGATGACACGCTCATCGCAGGCCATCTCGATATCCCGGCAGAGGAGAATGTAGGCAAGCCACAGAACCGGATTGAACCAGTGAATTGTCAGGAGAAGAAATCCGAGCGGCTTCCACCAGTGGTCTTTGCGGCGGATGTGCGTCTGTTCATGGGCAATCACATACGCCAGTTTTTCTTCTGACATACCACGTGGGACATAGATACGCGGTCGGATCATCCCGAGAACAAACGGCGACTCCACTGCGGAGCTTTCCCACACATTGTCCTGTATACGGATAGCAGCTCCGATGCTTTTACGAAGACGAATCGTTGAAATTACTGTATGCAGAAGAAGAGCTGCCATTCCCGCTGCCCAGATACAGGACAGAATAAAGGAAATGCTGATGCCCCTGTGGATTTCAATATTGGAATTCTCTAAGGGATAATAGGAATACTGTACGGTAACATCACTTCCAAAGGATGATGAATCAAAGGCAGGAATGGTGTCCGGCATACTGTTCAGAAACAAATCCTCCTCCGTCAATGGTTCCTGTATAAGCCAATCCGTTTTCGGCATCAGGCTGAACGGGCTTTCCACAGCAAACGGGCAGATCAGCCGAAGCGCCACCAGTCCCCAAAGAAGAACGCTGATCCATTTCGGGGCTTTCTTCAGAAGCAGACGCAGGAGCAGCACGACAACAGCCAGAATGGTCGCTGTGATGCTCATATTTACGATATAGAGAAAAATTTCCGTCATTTGCCTCCTCCTTTCCTTGCCCGATCAATCATCGCCTGCAGTTCATCAAGGTCTGTGTCAGACACATCCTGCCGTTTGGTGAAGGCGGCAAGAAACGTAGGCAGTGAACCTTCAAACTTCTTTTCAAGCAGTTCGTCAATCTCGTAAGACTGGGCATCATCCTTGGAAACCAGAGATGTGACTGTGCCGTTTTCGTTTTTCAGTACACCTCTCTCTCCCAGACGTTTGATAATGGTGTATGTAGTGGTACGTTTCCATCCCAGTTCTTTGTCGCAGAGTTTCGCAAGCTCAACGGC
>JAFQDR010000284.1 GCA_017415945.1 Oscillospiraceae bacterium | reverse complement strand
CGGAGCGTCGAGGACGACGCTCCCTACGAATCCTGTGTCTTACCGCACCCCGACCTTGATATGTTCATATTTTCCCATTACAATGATGCTGAAAGGATGTGATCCCGTGGAGCTCAAATGGTACGCCCCCGCCCGCTGGCTGGGTCTGGTAAAGGATATTTCCCACGAATACAACGACGGCTTCACCCATTACACCGTGTCCGCACAAACAGGGGACATCTTCGCCTACTTGACCCTTTCCCTGCTGCCACTGCTGTTTGTCATAGGCCTTCTCATGGGCCTTCGGCAAAAGGAAAGAGCCATCCGCATGGGTGTAATATTGCTGCTGATTTACGCTGTTTTGCTGGCGGTGGGCATCGGGCCATATATCGAACTGTATCCACAAGGCAGCGGCTTCATCGATCTTTCCGCCTTGGAGCATTTCATCGAGGGCATTTACACCGCTCTGCTGGCATTGAGCCTGTATCTGGGCGGCAGATTGGGAAGAAAATGCAAAAAACAATGAAACAAGGCTCTCCTTACACAGGGGAGCCTTGTTTACGCCCGCAATTAAAAAAGGAGAAGCCCCTTGGGTCGCTCTCCCAAGGGGCTGTGTGAGTTCATGAAGCCAAATTTCTTTGACGTTCTGACGATGTTTACTTAGCCGGAGCAGAGTTGGTCTGCTTCTTGCCGTACAGAATGGTGCCGCCAACATATGCTACGCAAGACAGTGCGCCGATTGCGTATGCAGCACCCCAGGGCAGGCCGAAGCCGATCTTTGCGTTCATAATGTAGGTAACGGTGATGAATGCGTAGAAGCCGCCGGGCAGCATGGGGATCCATGCGTACTTACCCTTACCGTTGCGGAACATCCAGACAGCGATTGCAAGGAATGCAAACAGGGACAGAGTCTGGTTGGACCATGCGAAGTAACGCCACAGGATGTTGAAGCCGTTTGCGTTCATCTTAGCGAATACCAGAATTACTGCTACCAGTGCGAAGATGATAGCGGACAGACCCAGACGCTTTGCGTTGGTGGTCTGGTCAATGCCCAGAACTTCAGCAACGGTCAGACGCAGGCCGCGCAGTGCGGTGTCACCGGAGGTGATGGGCAGGACGATGATGCCCAGCAGAGCGATGATGCCGCCAACGTTGCCCAGCAGGTCACGGCAAACCGCACCAACGGTGCCGGTTGCGCCGCCTGCAAATGCTTCACGCAGGCCCAGGTTGTAAGCGCCCATAGCTGCTGCTGCCCAAACCATAGCAATGAAGCCTTCCAGAACCATCATGTTGTAGAAGGTGTTGCGGCCCTGACGTTCGGAGGTCATGGTGCGGGAGATGATAGCAGTCTGAGTGGAGTGGAAGCCGGACAGGATACCACAAGCAACGGTAATGAAGAAGGTGGGGAAGAAGTGCTGTGCGGTGAAGTATTCAGCATAGCTGAAGTTCTGTGCAGTGCCTTCTACCATAACGTAAGCCAAAGGAGCTTCCCAAGCGTCCCACAGCTCGATCAGGGGGTAGCCCTTTGCGAACAAACCAACGAAAACGCCAACTGCGGAGAACAGCAGGATGCCGCCAAAGACGGGGTAGATCTTGCCGATGATGGCGTCAATGGGGAATACGGTAGCGATCAGGTAGTAAGCGAAGATGGCACCGTAAATAACCCAAGTGGATACGTCGGTTGCAGCGCCGCTGAAGCCGAAGACCTGAGTTGCTGCGATGTCGCCGGGGGTGTAAATAAATACAGCGCCGACCAGCAGGAGCAGCAGGCAGACAAATACATTGTAAACATTGTAAATGCCCTTGTTGGTGTAGTTCTTGATCATGCTGGACATCTGGGTGCCGCCGTCACGCAGGCAGATCATGCCGGAGAAATAGTCGTGCATTGCGCCGCCGATGATGTTGCCGATGGGGATGGTAATAAATGCGATAGGCCCGAAGAGGATGCCCTGAATAGGCCCGAAGATAGGGCCGGTGCCTGCGATATTCAGCAGGTTGATGAGCATATTCTTCCAGGACTTCATAGGAACGTAGTCAACGCCGTCCTGCTTGGTGTATGCGGGGGTTTCACGGTCATCGGGACCGAAAACCTTTTCACAGAACTTGCCGTACAGTGCTGCGCCAACAACAAGGATCACAAGACCCAGAATGAAGGTTAACATATGTACACTCTCCTTTTCGTTTTGGCTGTGTGCAACAGCCGAATGTTGGTATAAGGATACCACGTTTCTCCGAAACACGGTGCTAAGATACCCCGTCATTCCGTTCAGAGGCATTAGCATTCCTTATAATTCCGATAAAATCCCGTTAACAAAAAGCAGAAGCGCACAAAAAAGCACCTCCATAATTCGAGGTGCTTTGGTTATTTGTACAGCGGTCATTTCTGCAGCTTTGACCAGATGATAATGATGAGCTGCGCAGGGATGCCCAGCAGATAAATGGGCCACACATTGTAGCCGAAGGGCAGGATGGTCAGCTGCAGAGTGGCAAGCAGGGACCACACAAGCAGAGAGATGATGAGGTAATTTAGGCGGGGTCTGAACCATATGGAGTTGAACACCAGCCACACGATCAGGCTCACGGGCACCGCATACACGAACACCAAGACGTTCACCACATTGCCCCCGGTGATCAGATGGATGACCATAAACACCAGCGATGCCACCAGCCACACCAGCACCACGCTCATAACAGTCACCAGCACACGGTTCAGCTTGCTCTGCTGCTTCACCGCAGGCTCGGCGCTCATGACCTCACCCCGCACCAGCCAGTCCAAACTGACCTGAAACAGATCCGCGATCTTGGACAGCACCGCCACATCGGGCAGGGATTCCCCACGCTCCCACTTGCTGACCGCCTTGTCCGAGTAATTCAGCTTTGCCGCCAGCTCCGCCTGGGTCATGCCGCTGGCCTGCCGCAAACGAACAATGTTCTTGGCAACGGTATTCTTGGTGCCTTCCATGGTCCCCTCCTATACATAATACTATTATATGCCAGTTTAGCACAATTTTATGGGAAATTCAATTGAAAAACCGTGAACACTCTATGCTCTACACCGCCATTCTCCCCGTGGGAGAGTGGTTTTTTTCGCACTCTCCCGTCCGTTCCCCCGCCGTCTGCCACAGTAGCTTGCGGTTTTTGCGGGAAGCGGGGTATGCTGATGGGGAAGAAAATTCAGCATTTTGGAGGCTTTTATGAACGAATACAGAATCTTTACCGACTCCGCCTGCGACCTGTCCGCAGAGGTGCTGCGGCTGTGGGGCGTGAAATTTTGCAGTCTGAGCTTTATGTTCGACGGGGAATCCCGCAGCTACGAAAACTATGAGCTGCCCGCCCCCGTATTCTATCAGTTTATGCGGGACGGCAAGACCGCCCAAACCTCTGCCATCAACCCCGACAGCTTCTCCCACGCATTCGAACGGGAGCTGAAAAAGGGACGGGACATTTTGTATCTGGGCTTCTCCTCCGCCTTAAGCACCACCTGCAATTCCGCACGCATTGCTGCAGAGGAGCTCACAGAGCAGTATCCCGATCGGAAGATCCTCGTGGTGGATACTCTGGGTGCTTCTGCGGGACAGGGGCTGCTGGTATACCTCACGGTGCAGCATAAGCGGGCGGGCGCATCCATTGAGGAGGCGGCTCGGTTCGCGGAAGAAAACAAGCAGCGCGTCTGCCAGTGGTTCACCACCGACACCCTTACCTATCTGAAGCGGGGAGGCCGTGTCAGCTCCACAAGTGCCGTCTTCGGGAATATGCTGGACATTCGCCCCCTCATGCACGTGGACAAGGAAGGAAAGCTTACCAACACCGCAAAGCTGCGGGGACGGAAGGCCACCATCCGCGCACTGGCGGACAAGGCTATCCAATCCGCAGAGGAGGGCTGCCCCATCTTCATCTCCCACGCCGACTGCGAGGAGGACGCCATTGCCCTTGCCCATATGATTCGGGATGCGCGGGGGCTCAAGCCCGAAATCATCACGGACGTAGGCCCCGTCATCGGCGCACACGCAGGCCCCGGCACACTGGCATTGTTTTTTGTGGGGACGGACAGATAAGACAACAGCGGGCGAACGCAGTTCGCCCCTACTACATGGCGCGGTGGCAAATGACCATCTTTCCTTGTGATCCTGAGCTTGCGAAGTATCTCACCGCTAAGGACGGCGTTACAGCGATGCTTTCGATCCAAAGCAAGAGGCAGCCCTACACATGAACATACCCCTTTTTGCATACACTGTTGCGGAGAGGGGTGTTTTTATGGAGCTTTGGAGAGTCATACTCATCGGCATTGTGGAAGGCATTACCGAATGGCTGCCCGTCAGCAGCACGGGGCATATGCTGCTGTTGGATGCGTGGCTGCCCCTGTCCATGGATGGGGCCTACAAAGAGATGTTCTTTGTGGTCATTCAGCTGGGCGCCATCCTTGCGGTGGTAACAGAGTATTGGCAGCGGCTGTCCCCCTTTGCGCCCAATGCCCATGCCTTGTGGGGGCGGGTGCTCATAGGCTGTCTGCCCGCAGGGGTGCTGGGGCTGCTGCTGGACGATGTTCTGGAAGCACACTTCGGCACTCCCGTCACCATCGCCGCCATGCTGATCCTGTACGGTGTGCTGTTCATTTTTATAGAACACCGCAGCCTCACCCCAAGGTTCACCGATACAAACCGTCTCCCCCTGTCTGCCGCACTGGGCATCGGTTTCTTTCAGGCTCTTGCCATGATCCCCGGAACCTCCCGCTCGGGAGCCACTATCCTCGGAGGGCTGCTGCTGGGGGTATCCCGCACCGCCGCCTCGGAATTCAGCTTCTTTTTAGCCGTGCCTACCATGCTGGGAGCAAGCGGACTGAAGCTCATAAAATTCGGCTTGGATTTCACCCCCATGGAGCTTACGGCACTGGCTGTGGGCATGGGCACCGCATATCTGGTGAGTGTGGTGACCATGCGATTTCTGATGGCTTATGTACAGCAGCATGACTTCAAGGTATTCGGGTGGTATCGAATGGCACTGGGGCTGCTGGTGCTGTGGATCACATAATAAAAAAGCCTCTCCTTTTCAGGAGAGGTGCCCGAGCTTGTGGTGGGTGGAGAGAAAATTAGATTCCGATTACCTCTCAGTCATCTGCTCGCAAGCTCGCATCTGACAGCTCCCCTTATGGTCGGAGGGCCCGGACTGTCAAAAAATGCTTCGCAGAATTTCGTCCATAAGGACGAAACAAAGTCAAATCTATTTTTCGCGCCGGCATGTACGAAGCGAAAAATTCAAATAGGTCTGCAAGTGTGGAATTTGTTCGCAGAATGCGGACAAATTATGCGCGTGGCAGACCTGCTTGCCCATCGCGTATGCGGGGGCATTTCTGTCAAAATGCTCCGAAGGAGTATTTTGACAGACTCAGCTCCCCTTAAAAGGGGAGCCGAATATGGCGTCAAATGATAATACCGTTGCAGTGGTCGATCTCGTGCTGGATGATCTCGGCGGTGTAGCCCGTGAAGCTGCGGGTGTGCCATTTGAATGTGCGGTCTTGATAGCGGACGGTGATGTTCTCGTATCGTGTGCAGGGGCGCACCCCCACCAAGGACAGGCAGCCCTCCTCGGTTTCGTACTTCCCCGACTTGGCAATGATCTCGGGGTTAAACATAAGCTCGGGGAACAGCCCGTTGTGGAACACAATAATACGCTTGTGCACCCCGATCATGTTTGCCGCCATGCCCACGCAGGCATCCGGATTGGCGTTCAGGGTATCCAGCAGATCATCGCCCACGGAAATGTCGGCTTTGGTGGCGGGTGCGGACTTCACCCCGAGGCTGAGAATATTGCGGTTAATGGGTCGTACCATGGGAAAGGCTCCTTTGAATCAATGAAGTATAAATGATATATCGCTACCGTGATATGATATACAGCAGCACCGCATGATTTATTTGCTTTGCAAATGTGATATAATACCTGTCCCCCTCATACGCAAAGCGTATATCATCTGCGAAGCAGATATCATAGCACAGCTATATCATCCGTTGCCGTAGGGAATGGATATCATTGAAAAAGCACTTGCTTTCGCAAGTGCTTTTTCATGGTGCCGGAGAACGGACTCGAACCGTCACGGAGTTGCCTCCAGGGGATTTTCTCACTACTCTATGTCACCATAGCCGCTCTTTGAGCGTTGTAGTCCGGACTGTGTCTTAGCCATATCTTTCGACTTAGGCTGTCGGTGTACAGTCTCTACGCACTAATTCTTCAATGACTTGTTACGCCCTCTATATGTATCAGTCAACGCATGGCAGTTTGGGCACAGATACCTAAGATTACTAATCTCATTGTTTGTACTGTCTCCGTCAATATGGTCAATTTCCAATGAAATATAACCATCTTGCCAGTGCCCATCACAACCACAGTTCACGCATCGATACTCTAATAGATTATGACGCTTTACATAACCACGCAGCATTTTCTGCGTAACAGGGCTATTGCGACAGAAAACCTCTTCTAAAGAATATTTTTCTTGGATCGCACCGGACAAATTACACACTTTTTCGGGAGAATTATACCATCTCTGCCCCGTAAAATGTGTAATGTCAACTTGATACTCAAGAATCTTCTTTTTTAGGTTTTCTTGATTTCCTCCGGACTGTTTGCGACCGGCCTTCTTAAGCACTTCCGCATAAGAATAGCTGCTCGCACACAACTCCTCAAGCCACTGTTTTGTATATGGACGCATGGTCATCACTCCTATGGCATCCACATCGAAGAACCATTGGCACGGCGTTCTCTATTCGCCTTCGCCGTTTAGCCGACTTCTACTCCAAGGATTTCTCCTTGGGCACTCTCTGCAATTGCTTGCAGCCCACTGGAATGGGGAATAGACCAAAGTCCCCGGTGTCTACCATTCCACCACTCCGGCATGGCTATTATGATACCATTCTTTTCCATCTCCGTCAAGGTAAAGTCTGTCGTAAAAACACCGTCTGCTCCAATCCTTCTCCGCACAGAAAGCTTCTGCCGCCGTAGGGAGCGTCGGGGACGACGCTCCCTACACGATGCAAAGTGTTCGCCCCTACATTGGATTTTATGCCGCACCGATTGGACTGCCGATGTAAATATACAAACGGCGGGAGCAAGCCCCCGCCCTACAAAATTGCGGCAGGACACGGGGACAAGGCCGAAGCCGTCCCCATGTCCCTTCTCAGAGCGGTATTTATTTCGCCCTCTTGCGGACGGCCTTTACGATCAGTCGTACGATGACCACCATCAGCAGGATCAACAGCAGTACCACGGCGATCACCGTCAGGGTGACCCAATTGGCGTTCTTCAGCAGAGCGACGGGACTCTTGCTGTCAACGATCACCTTGCGGCCGCTGACATCTCCGTAGTCCTCGCTGACGGTGCCCATAGCTTCCAGATAGGAGGCAATGGCGTACCATTCCTTGATCTCCTCCCCGTCGGCATTGTGCAGGATGTGGGCTTCCAAGTCCGTAATTGGCTCCCCGTTTTCATCTCTGGGGGTGACCTCCAGAATGCCGAAGGACTGGCTGTTCACCAAACCCAGCATCTGACCGCAGTACAGACCCGTAACCACACGGTAGAGCTTGTCGTCTTGGATCTCCTCAAGGCTGCCGTCCTCACGGACCAGTGCGGAGTCGGTGACCTTGTTGAAAATCATGCGGTTGGGGTTGAAGGTAAAGCTTGCGCCGCTGAAATACAGCTGTGCGGAGGGCATCAGAGGCACCACGGATGCATCCACCTCGAAGGCGTTCTTCAGATCCTTGCCCGTGAGATACACGCTCAGCAAAGGATAGCCCGCCACACCGTCGGCACCGATCCCCAAGGATTCCACATTGAAGGCTGCCTCCACGGTGATATCCCCCTGAGGCAGGGACTCACGGATGACACCGTTGGCGGTCACCGCAAAGTCTACGGTTTCATAGGCTTCGCCCTCCGCCTGCTTCACCGCATGGATGTAGGAGTCGGCGATCAGATTGCCCAGAGGGGATTCTTGGTGCTTGTTCAAATCGCTCTGGCTGCCGAATGCATAGGGATTGTAGGCCAGCACGGTATCATATTTCCAGTCACCGAAGCGGGACAGGTAGCTCGATTCCACCAGACCCTTGTACTGCTCCACCTTTTGGGGAATGACCCCATCCTCCTTGGTGTCGGCATTCACGGGATGCAGGGCATAGCTGTACAGCTCCACGCCATCCTCCTCCACCATGAGCTGAATGACACCCAGATTCTTGCTGTACTCACCGCAGGAAACGATGTAGGTATCGTTGACCTTGATGGGCTCCTCCAGTGTGGTGTGGGTATGGCCCGAAACGATCAGATCGATACCGTCCACGCCCGCGGCCAGCAGCTCATCCTCGGATTTTTCGGGATCGGACCACAGACCGCTGTGGGACAGAGCAATGACCACACGGGGCTCGGCAACCTCCGCTTCGATCTGTGCCACGGTTTCCTTGGCAGCCTCAATGGGGTCACGGAGCACCATGCCGCTCATGGGTGCACAGGAGTCCGCATCAACCCCCAGAATCCCGAACACCGCAAAGTTTACGCCGCCCCGTTCAATGACGGTATAGGGCTTCACACCGTAGCGATCCATGGCATCCTGTACCTGCTGCGCCACCTCGTCATAGCCCTCGTCACCGGGCTGAGGGGGCAGGTAGTTGGCCTGCACGATTTGGGGCAGGGGCTCACCGCTGTCCACCGCTGCGCTGAGCATGGAGGCCAGACCCTGAGCGCGGTAGTCGTATTCATGGTTGCCGAAGGTAGTCACATCATAGCCCAAAGCACCCATGACACGAAGCTCCGCAGCATCCGTGGCGTACACGGTCTGGAACAGGCTGCCCATGGAGAAGTCGCCCCCGTCCACCAGAATGGCGTTGGGATCGTGGCTGCGCACAGAATCGATGACGGTTTTCAGACGGGCATAGCCGCCGTAGGACTCGCCCTTTTCGTTGTCCGCAGGCAACAGATGGGAATGCAGGTCATGGGTGAACATGACGGTGACCATAGGGGCCGCACTGTCGGCGTATGCAGGCAGCACAAGACTGCACAGCAGCAGGGCCGCCAGCAATATGGTGAATAGTCGTTTCATAGCAATCACTTCCTTATTTCAATAACAATTTATTGTATCATTGTTTTCAAGGAAAAGGAACAGCCTCTCCGCAAAATTTCGCAGAGAGGCTGTATTTTCTTACTTCTTAAAGAATGCCACGGTGTATGCCCCGGGGCCTACATGGGTACCGATGGTGCCGCTGACGCAGGCTGCATCCAAACCCTCGGGCAGCGCAGCGAACAGATCGCCGGTGCCTGCCAGATAGCCCTGCAGCAGCTCGTCGGAGGTGCCGGTGTACCCCGCCATAACAGGTCTGGTGAAGTCCACACCCGCCTTTTCCACTTCCTTGTTGAGCATGGTATTGGCCTGCTTGGTGCCGCGCGCCTTGCCGATGACCTTAATTTCCCCGTCAGCAACGGTGATCAGAGGCTTGATGTTCAGCATACTGCCCGCAAAAGCCGCAGCCTTGGACAGACGGCCCCCACGCTTCAGGTATTCCAGGGTATCCAGTGCCGCCACCAGACAAATGTCCTTCTTTTCCTTGTTCAGCACGTCCACAATGTCCCTTGCTGCCATGCCGCTGTCCGCCAGTTCCTTGGCACGCTCCGCCAAAATCCCCGCGCCGATGGTGGCGTTTTCGCTGTCTACAACGAATACGTCCTCCTCATAGTCCATGGCGGCGATGTTGGCACTCTGGAAGGTGCCGCTGAGCTTGGAGGAAATGGTGATGACGATCACCTGCTCCCCCGCGGCCACAGCCTCCTTATACTGCTTTTCAAAGGAAGGGGGTGTGGGCTGGCTGGTGGTGGGCAGCTCGGTGCAGACTGCCAGCTGCTCGTAAAATTCCTTGCGGCTCATAGTCACGCCGTCGGTATATTCCTTGTCCCCAAAGCGGATCATCAAGGATACAAAGGGGATCCGGTCCGCCAGTGCGGGGCGGACATCCGCTGTAGAGTCTGTAATGATTCTTACGCTCATGGTGATTCTCCTCTCTTCATGGGCAGAGCTTATTCGGGCAAGCCCTCTCTGCATATATACTGCATCTGTCGGGACACGCTGCGCAATGCCCGATACAGTGCCGTTCTGGTTTCGTCGTCAATGCCCTCCGCAGCGATCTGCACCGCAGACACCGCCTTGCGGCACACATATTCCGCCGCGCTTCTGCCCGCTTCCGTGAGACGGAGCATGGCACGGTATTGGTTTTCTCGGTCCGTCAGCCTGCTGAGCAAGCCGCGCTTTTCCATTTCCGTCACCGCACGGGACACCGCTGCCTTATCCTTGTCGCAGACCTCGCACAGGTCCGCCGCGGTAATGCCCTCGGGATAGCGCTGCATGGCCACCAGATACTGGGCATAGGCGCCCTTCAGCCCCAGCTTTTCCATTTCCTCCCGCTCAATACGCTGAATGTCACGGTGGATGGCGGAAATATAGGATACAAATTGCTCAAAACGGTCGATCACAGCAATTCCTCCTACTCATATCTTTCTATCTTTTGTTGAGGTATCAACATCGAAATTATACGCAGATTTTGTTGCGCTGTCAACATCTATGATATACAAAAACACCTCTCCGGTTGCGAAAAGGTGTTGGTAATGTTTTACAGGAGTGCTTGGATTGCCTACTTTGCCCCTCTCCTTTGTTGGTTCACCTTCGCACGCAATATCGTGTGCATCCGTAGGGAGCGTCGTCCCCGACGCTCCGTCACCACCGCACTCGGACATGCATCTTCTAAAATCCATCGGCAATCATCTCACTGCGGAACGGAGCGTCGAGGACGACGCTCCCTACGGTGGAAGATAAACAAAAAAGGCACTCCGAACGAAGTGCCTTTGAGTTTTTTACAGACCGTAGAAAATCCAGATGTAGATATACGCGGGGATGATGGCTGCCAGAGTGAAGGGAACGCCGATGCGCATAAAGTCGCTGTTCTTGACGGTGTAGCCCTCCTTGCGCAGGATGCCGATGCCTGTGATGTTTGCAGACGCACCGATGGGCGTGCAGTTACCGCCCAGAGTCGCACCGCTCAGCAGACCGAAGTACAACACGGTGGGATCAATGCCCAGCTGTGCTGCCAAGCCCGTAATGACGGGAAGCATAGTTGCAACATAGGGAATGTTGTCAATAAACGCGGAAATGGCAACGGATGCCCACACGATCACGGTGTACAGGAAGAAGATGTTGCCGCCCCCTGCCTTTGCCAGCAGACCTGCAGCCGCATCAATGACACCCTCGGCGGTGATGCCGCCGATCATTAGGAACAGACCTACCAGCAGACCGATGGTCTGGAAGTCGATTTCCTTCAGAGGGGCCAAGATGGCATCCTTGGTCTTCTTGCGGATGAAGTTGTAGATGATGCCGATGATCATCAGAGTGGTGCAGATGAGACCGTTGGTGATGTCGGGCTTCACGGGAATGAAGGAAGCCAGAATCAGCAGTGCGATGGCACCCACCAGCAGAATAGAGGGGACATAGTCGGTGACCTCGGTGCGAGGTGCGCCCTTGGGGATGGCGCCCTTTTCCTTGCGGAACAGGTAGCCCAAAATCAATGCGGACAGAACAGCACCCAGCTCCACAGCAAAGAAGATGGAGGGCTTGCCCAGATACCAGAAGAAGTCCAGGAAGCTCATACCCGCATAGGAGCCCAGCATAATGGCGGTGGTGTCACCTACCAGAGTGGCAGCGCCCTGCAGGTTAGAGGAAACGGCAATGCCGATGATAAAGGGGACGGGGTTGGTGCCCAGCTTCTTGCAGATCTCCAATGCAACGGGAGCGATCATCAGAACGGTAGCCACGTTGTCCACGAATGCGGAGATGATGCCCGCAAACAGTGCCAGCGCAACCGCAGCCATCTGCACGTTGGGAACCCTTTCCATAATCAGGTCCGCCAGCAGAGAGGGCATTTTGCTTTCGATAAACAGTGCCACCAGACCCATGGTGCCCGCGATCATCAGCAGGACGTTGAAGTCAATGGAAGAAATGATCTCGCTCATGGGCAGCATACCGGTGACGATGAAGATCAGACCGGATGCCAGAGCAATGTAGGGACGATACTGACCGAAGGCCAGCATCAGAACATAAGTCACAGCAAACAGGATAATTGCAGCAGTCAATTAAGTGCCTCCTTTTAGATGTTCCAATAAATATCCTATCAAACAAATAATAATTTTATCACAAGGAGTTGCAAATACGCAATAGACAACCTGTAAAGAATCCGATAATTAAAAAATCCACATTTCGGTCAGAAATGCGGATTTTGATTGCTTTTATTTTTCTTTTCTGTTCATCACTGCGCAGGCAGCCGCAACGAATAAGCCCATTGCCACCCAAGGCAGGGCGGCACCTACAAACTCTGCCATAGCCGAGGCCTCCTCAATCTCGATTTTGTGCATCCCTGTATCGCTTAGCGAAGCGAATGAGAATCACCAGATACACGATCAGCAGACCGATGAAGGTACCGTACAGTGCCTCCCCCGCCGGTGATTGATTGTGGGACTGCATGATGAGCTGAGGAATGATGACGCACACCAGCATGATCAGCAGCACACGAACTCTGCCCTTGAATACTCTGTCCCACATGGCCATGCGGGATTCGTGGTCGCAGAAGATCCCCGTTTCGTTCTCGCTCATTTGAGCCGCGCTCTTGCGGAAGTAGGAATAGCCCATCACATCCTGAATGTACTCCCAGCCGCAGTCAAAGAACATCTGCAGGTATTCGGTCTTATTGGTCAGCTCACCGGGGTAATCCAGCTGATACACCACATCCTCGGGGGTGCAGCTTTCAAAAGTATAAAAAGACCATGTGATCTTCTGCAGTTTCCAGCCGCTGTTGTGCATTGCCCGCAGCCAGTCCGCTTCCTCCTCATGCATGGTAATGTCAAACCACTTGAATACAGTCTTGGTGCTCATGCTTGTGCCTCCTTCATATTCCGATACAGCCGCTCAATGCGGCTCATTTCCAATTCCAGTACCTCTGTGCCCAGAGGGGTGATGTGATAGATCTTCCGTTTGTCCGTCTCCCGCACAAAGCGAATGAGCCCGTCCTTTTCCATCTTCGACAGGCTGCCGTACATGGTGCCCGGGGAGAGCTTCACCGCCCCGTGGGTCAGGGCATCCACCTTCTGCACGATGCTGTATCCGTGCATCTCCTCGCGGAGACACAGGAGAATATAAAAGCTCGTTTCCGTCATGGGGACGTATACTTTTCTGATATGGGCATCCATGCGCCTCACCTCCATATTGCAGCTCGATATATCGCACTGCGATGTATCTGTCTACACTATATCGCACTGCGATATAAATGTCAAGTGTTTTTCCTCTCCCTTTGGGAGAGATGCTCCGTAAGGGACGGAGAAGGCCCTCTCAGTCGCTTCGCGACAGCTCTCCCTGAGGGAGAGCGTAAACTAAAAAATCCCGATGCGGTTTGCATCGGGATGGAGTATTTATTTTACGGCTTCCCGTTCGTTGCGTTCGTCCACATGGGCAAGAATCTTGTACAGCAGTCTGTACAAAGTCTCGGTTTCCTCGAAGCTCAGTTCTGTGTGTTCTCGGATGGCACGAGGCATTGCCGCAGCTTCCTCACGAAGGGCTGCGCCGATTTCGGTGACCGACACCAGCAGGTTGCGCTCGTCTCTGCGGGAACGGGTACGGGTAATATATCCCTTGGCCTCCAGCTTCTTCAGCAGAGGGGTCAGGGTGCCGGAGTCCAGATACAGTCTGTCCCCCAGTGCCTTCACAGTCATTTCCTTTTCTTCCCACAGTGCCATCATCACCACATACTGGGTATAGGTCAGATCCATCTTGTCCAGATAGGGCTTATACTGCTTGATGACCTCTCTGGAGCACGCATACAAGGGGAAGCAAAGCTGGTTTTCAATTTTCAGTGCATCAAAATTCTGTTCGTTCATTTCAACCACCTATTCCAATGATGGCTTCATTATAGCCCTCTTGAAGGAAACTGTCCAGACAGGAAGTGCCGTTTTACTACTTTTTATGCACATTTTTTGTAAAATGTCACCTTTTAGTTGAACCGAACGATCTTGTTTGCGATTTTATACACCAGCCCCGAGAAGCTGCGGCCGAAGTTCCCCGGGAGACAGAGAAAGCGCAGCCAGCCCTTGCGGAAGTGCTTGGCCCATTTGGGATCCCAGTCATAGCAATCTGCCCACATCTCCTCAATAGCCGCATCGGTCTCGTCGGTTCGGTTGAGGCGGGTGAACAGAATGGAGATGGCAAACATCATAAACAGCTCATGCTTCATGTACTTCTTCAGGCGGGGCTCGGCGATATCGTCCAAATGGCAGGAGCGGAAGCACAGCTTCGTCACCAAGATCTGGTGGTGATATCGCTTCATCATCACATCCCGCTGCACGGACTGCCCCTCTCTGCCGATGGTGTAGAGATACAGGTCGGCGTTCATATAAGCGATACGGTGCACATGGGGCAGTGTCATGCAGACCATCAAATTGTCCTCGTAAAAGGTCTTCTTGGGCAAAGCCACAGGCCATTGGCGCATACATTCCGTGCGGAAGGTGCAGCTGTGGATGGTGAGCATCTGGTGCATCAGGAAGGGGCGGGTGTCCGCCCAGCCCATGATTTTGCACTCATCCAGTGCGTTGGCATAATTGATGGAGCGGTCTCCGATGCCGTCGGAGTGGACATAGTAATAGTTGCTCACCAGCAGGTCTACGCCCCCCTGTGCCTCACAGTCCTCTAAGCGGTCTAAGAACGCGGGCAGGTCACCGCTGAGACGGTCATCACTGTCCACCACCTTAAAATATGTACCTGTGGCATGGCGCAGGCCCTGATTGATGCCTTCCCCATGTCCTCCGTTTTCCTGATGGACCACACGGACCATGTTAGGGTACTTAGCGGCATAGGCATCGGCAATGGCCCCCGTGCGGTCGGTGGAGCCGTCGTTAATGATGATGATCTCCATTCGCTCCCCACCGGGCAGCAGGCTTTCTATGCAGTTTTCCAGATATGCTTCGGAATTGAAGCAGGGTACCGTTACAGTCAAAAGTTTCATATCTTACTTCTCAAACTCCTTTCGAACCAGCTCCAGCGCGGACGCAATGACCGCATCCATGTCGTAATACTTATATTCACCCAAACGTCCCCCGAAGATGACCTTATCCTCCTTGTCTGCCAGTTCCTTATAAGCGGCATACAAGGCACCGTTGGCCTCGTCGTTGATGGGGTAATAGGGCTCGATGCCCGGCCGCCACTCCGCGCTGTACTCACGGGAAATGACGGTCTTGGGCTGGGTACCGAACTCGAAGAACTTGTGTTCGATGATGCGGGTGTAGGGTGTCTCACGGTCGGTGAAGTTCATGACCGCATTGCCCTGATAGTTGGGGGTGTCCAGAAGCTCCGTCTCAAAGCGCACGGAGCGATAGGCCAGATTCCCCAGACAGTAGTCAAAATAAGCATCAATGGGCCCCGTGTAAATGACCTTGTCCGCCAAGGCATCCAGCTCGGACTTATGGGCCAAATAGTCCGTGTCCAATCGCACCTCGATCCCTGCCAGCATGTTCTCCACCATAGCGGTGTAGCCGCCCATAGGGATCCCCTGCCAGCGGGCATCGAAGTAGTTATTGTCAAAGGTGAAGCGCACAGGCAGCCGCTTGATGATGAAGGCGGGCAATTGGTCACAGGGTCTGCCCCACTGCTTTTCCGTGTAGCCCTTCACCAGCTTCTCGTAAATATCCGTGCCCACCAGACTGATGGCCTGCTCCTCTAAGTTTTTGGGCTCGGTGATGCCCGCTTCCTCACGTTGCCGCTCAATAATGGCTTGGGCATCCTCCGGGCGCACCACACCCCACATCTTATTAAAGGTATACATATTAAAGGGCATGGAATACAGCTCCCCATGGTAATTGGCCACGGGGGAGTTGGTATAGCGGTTAAACTCCGCAAAGCGGTTCACATACTCCCATACATCCTTATCATTGGTGTGGAAAATATGGGCACCGTAGCGGTGGACGTTAATGCCCTCCATCTGCTCCGTATACACGTTGCCCCCGATGTGGCTCCGCTTTTCTACCATCAGCACGGACTTTCCCCGTGCCTTGGCCTCATGGGCAAAGACCGCACCGAACAAACCCGTGCCAACAATCAGATAATCATACTGCATGGTATATCCCTCTTTGTGTATAAGTGTCGATGCTACTATGATAGTATTTCATTGCACAAAATACAATAGGTCACACGGGTTTATGTGGGAGAATTTAGGAAATCTTAATTATCCGACGATGCGGGCGAACCGTGTTCGCCCCTACATTTTGGGGCTCCCCTTCGATAAGGGGAGCTGTCAGCCGAATGGCTGACTGAGAGGTCGACAGTTAATTTTTGGGGCGTTCTTGTTCGCCTGCTTCCCAACGATATTTTTCTTGCCAATCCTATAAATACACGGTAAAATAAAGTGTTAAACAGAAATACTCCCATAGAGGTGACGATATATGGTTCAATACAACGCAGGACGCTGTCAGGTTGCCGTCATCGGCGCGGGCCACGCAGGCATTGAGGCCGCGCTGGCTGCCGCTCGCATGGGCATGGACACCATCTGCTTTACCGTAAACATGGATGCCGTGGGCAATATGCCCTGCAACCCCGCCATTGGTGGCACAGGCAAGGGTCATCTGGTCCGTGAACTGGATGCTCTGGGTGGGGAAATGGCAAAGGCTGCTGATGAGGCCTGCATCCAGTACCGTATGCTCAACCGCGGCAAGGGTCCCGCTGTGTACTCTCTCCGCGCCCAGGCCGACCGCAGACGGTATCAAGAAGTCATGAAGCTCACGCTGGAAAACCAGGAAAACCTCCGTGTGAAGCAGGCAGAAGTGGTGGACATTCTCACGGAAAACGGCAGAGTCACGGGTGTGGTCACCCATACAGGGGCAACCTTCGCCTGTGATGCCGCCATCATCGCCACGGGCACCTATCTGAAGGGCCGCATCATCATTGGCGAGGTGCTCATCGACCAAGGCCCCGACGGTCTTGCTGCCGCAGGCCCTCTGGCGGAAACCTGCAAGCGGCTGGGTCTGCATATGCGCCGCTTCAAGACAGGCACGCCCCCCAGAGTCAATGCCCGCACCGTGGACTTTGACGAGATGGAAGTGCAGCCCGGTGACGTGGACATTGAGCCCTTCTCCTTTGAAAACGAGGAAGTTCGCTACAACAAGGCAGTGTGCTATCTGACCTACACCAATGAGCGCACCCACCGGATCATCAAGGACAATCTGGACCGCAGCCCCATTTACACAGGGGTCATTGACGGCATCGGCCCTCGCTACTGCCCCTCTATCGAAACCAAGATCATGACCTTCCCCGACAAGGAGCGTCACCAGCTGTTCGTGGAGCCCATGGGTCTGAACACCCAAGAGCTGTACATTCAGGGCTTCTCCTCCTCCCTGCCCGAGCAGGTGCAGATCGAAATGATGCACACCATCCCCGGTCTGACCCATGCGGAAATGACCCGCCCCGCCTACGCCATTGAGTATGACTGCGTAGACCCCACCCAGCTGTATGCCACCATGGAAACCAAGGTCATCAGCGGTCTGTACGGTGCGGGACAGTTCAACGGCTCCAGCGGCTATGAGGAGGCAGCGGTGCAGGGCTTTGTGGCAGGTGTCAACGCCGCACTGAAGCTGCAGGGTAAGGAACCGCTGATCCTTCGCCGCAGCGACGGCTACATCGGCACCCTCATCGACGATCTGGTGACCAAGGGCACCAATGAGCCCTACCGCATGATGACCTCCCGCTCCGAATACCGCCTGATCCACCGTCAGGACAACGCCGACGAACGTCTGTGCCACATCGGCCACAAGCTGGGTCTGGTGTCCGATGCGCGCATGGCAGCGGTGGAGGCCAAGTACGAGGCCGTGCGAGCAGAAATCGAACGTCTGGAAACCACCCACATCGCTCCCACCGAGGAGCTGTGCGCACTGCTGGAGCAGCTGGGCACCACCGCCCCCAAGAGCGGCGTATCTCTGGCGAATCTGATCCGCAGACCTCAGGTGAGCTACGGTGATCTGGAAGCCTTCGACCCCAACCGCCCCGCTTTAAGCCGCGCTGTCATCGATGAGGTGGGCATCTGCCTGCAGTACGAGGGCTACATCAAGCGCCAGATGAAGCAGGTGGAGGAGTTCACCCGCATGGAGCTGCGGAAGCTGCCCATGGGACTGAACTATGAGACCGTGCCCGGTCTGCGACTGGAAGCACGGCAGAAGCTGAACGAGATCCGCCCCGAAAACTTCGGACAGGCCAGCCGCATCAGCGGTGTCTCCCCCGCGGATATCGCCGCACTGATGGTCTATCTGGAAAAGTAAACATACAATATGACAATATGCAAACTCCCCTGTCCAAATGGACAGGGGAGTTTCTGAATTTATTGGATTTTCATTTCGCCCCAGTATCTTTCATACAGACGATACATATGCTCCTTCATCAGTGCATATGCATCATCGGGACGTCCGTCAATGATAGCGCGGCCAATAAAGTAATGTTCTTCATAATTCTGCTTTTTATGCTTTTCGGTGTAAACCGTACGGCTCAGAATCAGCTCCCACAGAGCCTGATCCATGGTCTCAAAAATAATAGTCATCAGCATATTGTACAAGGTGCTTCCGCTTGCCTTTGCGATGCACAAATGGAACTCCTTATCGGGCTCTATAGGCTCAATCCCCGCCTTATGCTGGGCGCCGAATCGCTCAATGATTTGTTCCAGCTGCTTTTTCTCCTCGGGCTTAATATGCAGTGCGGCTTCTCTGGCTATATCGGGCTCCAGTACAATACGGGCACGAATAATCTCCTGCGGCTCCACGTGCTGCATCCATTCGTTATTGATCTGGGCAGGACGTTCCTTTACATAAACACCCACACCCTGCATAGAATCCACCAGCCCGTTCAGTTCCAGCGCGCATAGTGCCTCACGGACAGGCACACGGCTCACATTGAACATGGCGCAAAATTCCTTTTCGCTTGGGAGCTTATCCCCCACCTTATAGGTACCGTCCATGATGGCATTGTAAATCTGGTGATAGATCTGGATATAAAGCTTATTGTTGGATACAGGGCTGAAGGTTGCCATAGCCGAACTCCTTTCCAAAACGCTTGTCTGACAATATATCTTATCATTTTTCTCCATTTTGCGCAATCATTTCCTTGCTCTAAATAAAGAAAACCCACACAAGACAGGCTTGTGTGGGTCTTCACGAGAAAAAAGGAAAAACAAAAACATTGAAAAGTTTGGGAAATGGTGAACATAGAGGAGGATATTTTCAATGTTTTTCGCACAAATTGGATGCTTAGCCGCCGCCCAGCATGAGCAGAGACAGAGAAGGAATGTAAGTAACCGCAAGCAGCACCAACAGAGCCGCAATGATCAGCGGGATGACCGCCTTGGAAATCTGCTTCAGATCTACGTCCGCGATGCCGCAGGCAACATACAGGTTGACACCTACGGGAGGAGTGACCAGACCGATTGCCAGGTTTACGATCATGATGGTGCCGAAGTGGACCAGATTCATGCCCAGTGCTTCCGCAACAGGCAGGAACAGAGGGGTGAAAATATACAAAGCAGAGGTGGAATCCAAGAAGCAGCCCGCAATCAGCAGACAAACGTTAACGATGATCAGGAAGACCACAACGTTGCCGGATGCGAAGGTTTCCAGCGCACCGGAAATCGCAACGTCCAGACGCGCACGGGTCAGAACATAAGCAAACAGAGATGCCGCAGCGGTGATCAACATGACCACAGCGGTGGTGGAAGCGGTGTCAACAATGATTTTCTTCAAATCTTTGAGCTTCAGGGTGCGGTAAATCACCAGACCCACAAACAGACCGTAAACCGCGGAAACCGCTGCAGCCTCGGTGGGGGTAAAGATACCGCCGTAGATGCCGCCCAGAATGATAACGGGCATCAGCAGACCCCAGAATGCATCCTTGAAAGCAACCCAGCGTTCCTTCCAGCTTGCCTTGGGCAGCAGCTTCAGGTCGCTCTTGCGGCCGATCCACAGGGTAACAGCAATCAGTGCAGCACCCATCAGCAGACCGGGGATGACACCTGAGATGAACAGATCACCGATGGAAACGTCGGAAATGGAGCCGTAAACAACAAAGGTAATGGAAGGAGGAATAATAACGCCGATGGCACCTGCGGTAGCCATCAGTGCAGCGGCAAAGGCAGGCTGATAGCCGACCTTAATCATAGCGGGAATGAGGATCAGACCCAGAGCCGCAACGGTAGCGGGACCGGAGCCGGAGATTGCCGCAAAGAAGCAGGCAACCAGAACGCACACCATGGCCACGCCGCCCTTGAAATGACCAACGCAGGCCTGTGCCAGATTGATCAAACGAGTGGAGATGCCCGCCTTTTCCATGACGTTGCCGCCCAGAATAAAGAAAGGAATCGCCATCAGAACGGACTTGGTGATAGCAGCGGAAACCAGCTGAGGAACGGTACCCAGAACGATATCCAAAGAGCGGCCTGCGCCCATGACGATCATTGCCGCTACGCTGGACATACCCAGACACATTGCAATGGGAGTGCCGATCAGCAGCAGGACTGCAAACAGACCAAACAATACAGTTGTTACCATGCTTTAGCCCTCCTTTGCTTCTTCGGCATTTGCAATTGCATCTGCCAGTACGTCTTCCTTCACTGCAGCCTTGCCTCTGATGGCATTGATCAGCAGCTCAATGAAGCGCAGCAGCAGGAAGAATGCCCCCAGAGGAACAAAAGAACCATAGATCCATTCGGGGATCTGTACGCCCAGAGACAGCTGACCGCGTTCAAACTGGGTAATGACCATGCTGATGCCGTAACGGAAAATAACGCCTGCAAACAGCACGCCGGACAGTGCTGAAATGATTTCAAATATACGAGCTACGATGGAGGGAACATGCTCAGCCAGCAGGGTAAAGCCCAGATGCGCACCGCGCTTGAGCGCAATTGATGCGCCGAACAGGCTCAAAAGGACGAAGGAATATGTGGAGATCTCTTCCGCGAAGTTCATGGAAAAGTTGAACACATAACGGGTAACGACATTGGAAAACGTCAGAACCGTCATTACAGTCAGTGCAATTATAACTACGATCTCCTCAAAGTTATCAATGAGTTTCTTTATCATAGCGATTTTACCTTTCATTGGTTGTCCAGAAGGGCCGACTCAAGTTCGGCCCTTCCGCATATAATGAGGTTCTCTGAAATTATTCGATGCCGAATGCAGCCTTAGCGCTTGCATCAAAGCCTGCCAGGAAGTCAGCCTTAACGTCAGCAACTGCTTCCTTGAACAGAGCAACCTGTTCTTCGGTCAGAACGTCAACCTGAATGCCGTCAGCGCGGAACTGTTCGATCAGGGTTTCGTGTTCAGCTTCTACAACGTCGCGGCCCCAGTTGCATGCTTCCAGTGCCTTTTCCTGCAGGACAGCTCTGGTTTCGTCGTTCAGAGAGTTCCAGATGTCGGAGTTGAACATCAGCAGGTCGTTTTCATAGCTGTAGTTCCAAACGGTAACGTAGGGCTGTACTTCCAGAACGCCGGAGGTGTTGGTGATGGACAAACCGTTTTCCTGACCGTCAATGGTGCCCTGCTGCAGAGCAGTGAAAACTTCGCCCCAATTCAGGGTAGAGGGAGATGCGCCCAGAGCAGTGAAGGTATTCTGGTAAATTGCAGAGCCGGGGGTACGGATCTTCAGACCTGCCATGTCAGCGGGGGTCAGAACAGCGCGCTTGCTGTTGGACAGCTGACGGAAGCCGTTGTGGAAAGAGCCAATCAGGGTGATGTTATAGTCGTCCAGAATGTCAGCATAGTAGGGCAGACCGGTGGAGTCAATGGTTGCGCGAGCGTCTGCATAGTCGTCAAAGATCCAGGGAGTCAGACCAACGGTCAGAGCTTCGTCCAGAGCGCCCATGGTAACGGTTGCGTATGCAGCAATGTCAACGGAGCCGTCAGCCAGCATTTCCATGCCCTTGGCTGCGTTGCCGCCTGCCAGCTGGTCATTGGGGAAAACGTCGATCACAACTGCGCCGCCGGTTGCTTCGTCAACCAGTTCAGCGAACTTCTGACCAACCAGAGTGTCGATCTGGGTGTCGGTGCCGTTTACGGTCATAGTGAGATTGATCTTGTCGAAGCCGCCGGTTTCATCGGTAGCAGCGTCGTCGGAGCCGCCGCCGCAGGCGCACAGCGCGAAGATCATGGTGAGTGCCATCAGCAGGGCGATGAGCTTTTTCATGGGGATTCCTCCTGTTTTTTACTTATTTTCTATTTTATCCGAGTATTCTCGGATTTTCTACTGTATATTACATTTTTCTCAAATGCAGCCGTGCCCGACCACCGCTTCAGTTTGGCTTGCACGGTACCGGAAGCCGAAGCACGGCTGCGGCGAGGAGAACGCCTGTTATCCAATCAATTCCATTGCCTTAGCAACAATGTTTTCTGTGGTGATGCCGTTCATAGCCAGCAGTCGGTCATAGGGAGCAGACATACCGTACTGATCCTGAACGCCGATACGGCGGAGAACTGCCTTGCCGGATTCTGCCACTACGTCAGCCACAGCGGAGCCCAGACCATTGAGAATGTTGTGGTCTTCTACGGTGATGATTTTGCCGATGTCGTTAATGCAGGCATTGACTGCTTCCACATCCAGAGGCTTGATGGTGTGCATATCCAGCACGCGGGCGGTATAGCCCTTTGCTGCCAGTACTTCCGCAGCCTCCAGTGCCAGACGAACAGTGTCACCGTTGGCGATAATGGCCACGTCCTTGCCTTCACGCAGCAGGTTTGCCTTGCCGATGGTGAAGACAGCGTTTTCATCATAGATGACAGGAATGGCGTCGCGGGTGAAGCGCAGATACATGGGCCCGTAGGTTTCCGCAGCTGCCTTGACCAGTGCCTTGGCTGCATAGTAGTCAGCGGGCATAATCACGGTCATGTTGGGCAGGGTACGCATGATGCCCATATCTTCGATAGCCTGATGGCTTGCCCCGTCATTGGCAGGGGTCAGACCGCCGTGGGAGCAGGCGATCTTTACGTTCAGATCGGGATAGCAGATCTGCTGGCGAATCATTTCGCAGATACGCATGGAGCCGAAGGCCGCATAGGTGACCACGAAGGGGATCTTGCCGCAGGTAGCCAGACCCGCTGCCAGGCCCGCACCGTTCTGCTCCGCAATGCCCACGTTCAGATACCGGTCGGGCAGTTCCTTGCGGAATGCGCCGGTCTTGCAAGACTTACCGATGTCGATATCTACAACGCAGACCTGACGATTGGCCTTGCCTGCTTCTACGATGGCTTCACCGAAGCCATCACGGGTTGCAATTTTTTTCTGTTCCATAGTGCACCCTCCTTAAATGTACAGAGCATTGAGCTCTTCCATCGCCTGCTTATGCTCAGCATCGTTGGGTGCAATGCCGTGCCAGCCGCACTGGTTTTCCATAAAGCTGACGCCCTTACCCTTTACGGTATTGGCAAACAGGCACTTGGGTCTGCCGTTCTTCACAGTCTTTGCCAGCTCAATGGCTGCCACTACCTGTTCCATGCTGTTGCCGTCGATTTCGTAGGCATCGAAACCGAATGCGCGGAACTTGTTGCCCAGATGGATGTTGGGCATGACTTCATCGCAGGTGCCGTCGATCTGCAGATTGTTGTTGTCTACAAATACAATCAGGTTATCCAGATTGTACTTGTTTGCAGTCTGGCAGGCTTCCCAGATCTCGCCTTCCTGACATTCACCGTCGCCTACGGCGCAGTAAACATAGTAGTCCTTACCGTCCATCTTGGCAGCCAGCGCCATGCCCACGGCACAGGCCAGACCTTGCCCCAGAGAACCGGTGGAGATGTCGATGCCGGGGCACTTCTTCATGCAGGGATGACCCTGCAGGATGGAGCCTTCCTGACGGAGGGTATCCAGAACCTCCAGAGGGAAGAAGCCCTTCATAGCCAGTGCCGCATACTGTACGGGGCAGGCATGGCCCTTGGACAGTACAAAGCGGTCGCGGTCTTCCCACTTGGGATTTGCGGGGTCTACGTTCATAAAGTGGAAGTAGCATGCCGTGGTAAATTCCGCAGCGGACAGTGCGCCGCCGGGATGACCGGATTTGCTCTTGTGGATCATATCTACAACACGAATACGCAGCTCGGTGGCCTTGTTCTTCAGTGCAGTCATTTCCTGATTGGTCATATTTATCACCTCAATTTGATTCTGCTTCGGAGAAGCCCTCGCTCGCACCAAGGGCTCCCCCATTGGATGCAAAGAAAAATTATTCGCAAACGTAAGCGTCTTTGACTTCGTAGTTCAGCATAACGGTCTTGCTGTCGCGGCTGGATTCCAGTGCCGCATTGCTCAGCAGCAGCACCTTGACGCCTTCGGACAGAGGTGTGCAGAATTCCTTGCCGTTGCGCAGGCAGTCAAACATATGTACATGAGCGTTGTAAATAACGCCGTCCTGATCCTTTGCGTAGGAGTCGTTGAAAATGAAGGACTGTTCGGTGGGCATATCGATGGTCTTGTAAACCACTTCGTCAAACTCGAACATATTGCGGCCCTTCAGGAACACAGCGCCCTTGGTGCCGATGTAGCCCTTCACATTCACACCCACAGCGGAGGACCAGCTTGCACCGATGGTAACGATGGCACCGTTTCTGGCGCGCATGGTCATGTTGGTGTTGGTGTCATACTTGGGAACGGAGGGAATGGTGCCCTTCACATTGGCTGCGATAGTTTCGAATTCACCTACCAGTGCGCTGAGCAGGTTAAATTCGTGGGAGATGGATTCGATGGTCATGCCGCAGGCCAGATTGGGGTCGGTACGCCAGGATTCACCCAGAGAGCGCTGACCGAAGCCGAAGCCGGGGCCATAGCGATGGGAGAAGGCCTGCACAGGTTCGCCCAGAATACCGCTTTCCACCAGCTCTACCATCTTCCGGAATGCGGGACGATAGCGGTGCGCAAAGCCTACCAGAATCTTGCCGTCATACTTCACAGCCATGTCCACCAGAATCTGTGCATCCTCCATGGTGGTTGCAATGGGCTTTTCCATGTACATGGGCTTGTGTGCCTTGAGAATCTTTTCCGCATAATCAATGCGCTTGGTGGGAGGCGTGCAGAGAACCACATAGTCAGCCTTTTCGATGTATTCATCCAGCTGCTCGTATTCCAGTGCGTCGCACTCAAATTCTGCGCAGTATTTTCTCAGCCCTTCCTTGTTGACGTCAAATGCGCCGATGACCTTGCCGCCCAGCTTGACCACAGCTCTGCCGTGAGACTTGGCAATGTCGCCTGCGCCGATCATGAGTACTCTCATTTCTGTTTCCTCCTATTATCCTGTTTACTTGTAACTTATCTTCTTGTCAGCTTGTAATACAAGTTTACAACCATGCAACTCATCCGTCAATGATTAATATTATTTTAACAATGTTTTTGTGAGATATTTACAAACTCTCACCCATTATCTGTAAGTTTTGTCAAACCCCGCCTGTTTAATTTGAACACCATGTTGCATTTGCGACACAGTGCACAGAAGAGGGCAAAACGAAACTCCCCTGTCCAAATGGACAGGGGAGTTTCAGACTGTCAAAAAAAGCTTCGCAGAATTTCGTCCATAAGGACGAAACAAAGTAGAATTCATTTTTCGCGCCGGCATGGCGTCGAAGCAAGCTCCATATCGCTTTCCGCTCAAGTGTGGGCGGAGAGCACTCATTCCGCTGCTTCTCCTTTTCAAAATGAAACCATGGTTTCATGTTGAGTGAAGTATATAAATAATACAAATAGGGCTGCAAGTGTGGAATTTGTTCGCGTTCCGCGAACAAATTATGCGCGAAGCAGGCCTGCTATGCCCATCGCACAAGCGGGTGCTTCTCTGTCAAAATGCTCCGTAGGAGTATTTTGACAGACTCAATCCCCCGATGCACCGGGCATCGGGGGATGGTGTTTCCGTATGTTATCATCCGTTTTCCATGAGATCGGCCAGGGTGATACCGTCCAGATACTCATTGACCACCTTGTTCAGTCCCTCCCAAAGGGGCTTGGTACGGCAGTCGGCCGCGTGCTCACAGGGCTCTGCGCTGCAGCCCGCACATTCCACAGGCCGCAGTCCACCCTCCGTCAAGCGCAGGATGTCCCCTACACGATACTCCTCCGGGGCCATGGTCAGGCGATAGCCGCCGCCCTTGCCCTGAATGCCCGTCACCATGCCGTTCTTGGTCAGCACAGGCAGGATCCGCTCCAGATACTTTAGGGACAGGCCCTGCCGCTCCGCAACGTCCTTCATGGGGGTATAGCCATTGTCGATACGTTCGGCTAAGTCCAGCATCACCCGCAGTGCATATCGTCCTCTCGTAGAAATCATCATAATTATCACCTCTGTTCCCATTATAAACCAAAACGGTAGGCAATTGCAATAGATTTAGTGGCAGCCGTGGCAATTATGGTCGCAGCTGTCGCAGCTGGGGAACAGGCTTGGGTCATATTCTCTGCCGCTGCGGTCGTAGTAGTCCTTCAATGCAAGCTTAATGGCCTCCTCTGCCAATACGGAGCAGTGGATCTTGTGCACGGGCAGTCCGTCCAAGGCCTCGGTCACCGCCCAGTTGGTCAGCTGCATAGCCTCGCTGATGGGCTTGCCCTTAATGAGCTCGGTGGCCATGGAGCTGGATGCAATGGCGCTGCCGCAGCCAAAGGTTTCAAAGCTTACGTCCTTGATGATATCGTCCTCGATCTTCAGGTAGATCTTCATAATGTCGCCGCATTTTGCGTTGCCTACTTCGCCAACGCCGTCCGCATTTTCGATCACACCCACGTTGCGGGGGTTGCGGAAATGATCCATTACTTTTGCGCTGTACAATGCCATATTTGATCCCTCACTTTATGATAAATTCGGATTTGCCGTTCACAAGGTCTCTCCAGACGGGAGAGATGCTGCGCAGATACGCCACCACTTCCTTCACGGCTTCAATGGTATATTCCGCTTCTTCCATGGTGTTCTCATGGCTCAAGCTCAGGCGCAGGGAGCCATGCGCAATTTCGTGGGGTCTGTCCATAGCCAACAGCACGTGGCTGGGATCCAGATCCCCGCTGGTGCAAGCCGAGCCCGAGGATGCCGCGATGCCCTTGTCATCCAGCAGCAGCAACAGGCTTTCCCCTTCGATGCCCTCAAAGCAGAAGCTCACATTATTGGGCAGCCGCTTCTCGGGGTGACCGTTCAGCAGGCTGTGGGGAATTTCGCTCAGCCCCTCTATCAGTCGGTCACGAATTTTCTGCATCTTTGCTGCGTGGGCATCCATGTTTTCCACAGCTTCCTCCAGTGCAGCAGCCATGCCCATGATGCCTGCTACATTTTCGGTGCCCGCACGCTTGCCCCGCTCCTGACCGCCCCCGTGGATGACGTTCTGCAGCAGCACACCCACACGGGCATACAGCACGCCTACGCCCTTGGGGCCGTGGAACTTATGGGCAGACATACTCAGCAGGTCAATGTTCATGTCCTTGACATTGATAGGCAGATGCCCTGCCGCCTGCACTGCGTCGGTGTGGAACAGCACACCCAGCTCACGGCACACAGCACCGATTTCGGCAATGGGCATCACGGTGCCAACCTCGTTGTTGGCGAACATAACGGTGACCAGTGCGGTGTCGGGGCGGATGGCCATGCGCACCTGCTGCGCAGACACCAGACCATGCTCATCCACAGGCAACAGGCTCACATGGAAGCCTTCCTTTTCCAGTGCCTCCAAGGTGTGCAGCACCGCATGGTGCTCCACTTGGGTGGAGATGATGTGCTTCTTGCCCCGCATGGCACCGAATCGCGCCGCGGAGATCAGCGCCTGCGTATCGGCCTCGCTTCCCCCGGAGGTAAAATAGATCTCACGGGGCTGGGCACCGATGACCGCAGCCACACGGGCCCGCGCATCCGCCAATGCCTCCGCCGCCCGCTGACCGTGGCTATGCAGGCCCGAGGGGTTGCCGTACATATGCTCGAAATAAGGCACCATGGCCTCGATGGCGGTTCTGCTCATCTTGGTGGTTGCCGCATTGTCCAAATAGATGTTCATAGTCTCTCCTTTCCGATCGCACCTCTCGGTCTATCGTTATTATATATAGAAGGAATTGTGTTATTCTTGGTTGTTTCCTACTTCTCTTGTAGGCAATTACAGTATAGCACACTTTTACCCTACCGTCAAGGTAGGAATTTGGCAATAGCAAAATTTATTCGTAGGAACTCACCTTGCGGATGTTCTTTATGCCGCACCAAAATCCACCCCCATCGCGGGGAGCATCCTCCCCGATGCTCCCTGCCGCACAGAATGAACCACCCATATAAACGCAAAAACGGCGGGATCAAGCCCCCGCCCTACGGGTGCACCGTAAATTTTTTTCACCGCCGCACCAAAATCTTCTTCCCTTGTAGGGGCGGATAGTATCCGCCCGAAAACCATTACACCTACCGCGCAGCTGCGGGCAGCTGATATCTGCCGCCTGTCAATTAACATTGGCAGTAAACTCGGTGCAGCACAGCGGGCGGTTGTCCCGTCAGAATCGACAACTCCGACAAAAATAGAGCGGTACAATCGTACCGCTCTTAAAAATAGGTCTCACAGAGTTTCGTCCGTAAGGACGAAATAAATTCAAATCTATTTTTCGTGGGAGCATGTATCACACGAAAAATTCTTCTCAGGTTATTAAGTGTGCGAGCACAGCGAGTGCATGCACAAAACCTGCACGCCCATTGCATCAGCAGGGGCACTCTCGATTGCAATGTCTTTCTGACATAGCAATCGAATTAACCAAATTTACTTCTCCACTTTCTGTTGTACACATCGGGGTCCCCTGCCATGCCGACCACCTTCTTGGACTTCAGGGCAGCGATTTCCTCGTCGGAATAGCCGTATTCCTTCAAAATCTCCGCGGTGTCCTCACCGACAGTGTGTGCGGGGGTAGTATCGGGGGCACCTGCCAGGCGGAAGTGTGCGGGGCTGCGGACGATGCGGGGGGTAGCCTCGGTGTAGTCGTAATGCATTTCCTGCAGCAGCTCGGCGGAGATGGCCACGGGGTCGTTGATGATCTCCTTGAAGTCCATGCACAGTTCGTGGGCAATGTCCAGCTTGGTCAGCAGCTCATCCCAGTGTGCGTAGGGCTTGGACCGGAACAGATCCTCGAACCAGGGGCGCATGGTGGGGATGTGGGGCAGGGTCTTCAGGTGCTGATTGGTCTTTTCCACCAGTGCGGGATCCACACCCATAGCCGCGGCGAAGGGCGGCCAGTCCTTTTCCCAGTTGCCGCTATTGACAATAAACCAGCGGCCATCGGAGGACTTGTAGTGGCGGCCCAGACCGATGGAGCCTTCGCGGCTCTTGGGCATCTTGTCGTTGTAGGGCTCCTGAGCAAAAACAATGGGGCTCACGGCGCTCCACATACCTGCGCCGTACAGGGAAACGGAAACGAAGTCCCCCTCCCCGGTGCGCTGTGCCTTAATATATGCAGCCAGTACGCCCAGTGCAAGATAAGTGCCCGTGGGAATATCCCCCAGACCGGGGTAAGGCAGAGCGGGTTCGCTGCCTGCAGCCAGTGCCGCAAGGCTGAGGCCCGAGCGGTTGTGGTAAGCGGTGGCATCAAAACCGGGCTTGCCTACGGAAATGCCCTTGTCGCCATAGCCGGTGACGTTTGCGTACACCAGCTTGGGGTACTTGGCATGGAGGGTCTCGAAGTCGATGCCCTGCCGCTTGGCCTGTGCCTCACGGAGGTTGGACACGAATACGTCCGCATCAGCGATCAGACGGTGGAGCACCTCTTTCCCCTCGGGGCTGCGGGTGTCCAGACAGATTTGACGCTTGTTGCCGTTGATGACATCATAGAGGGGGTTGGTGCCGTCGGTGCAGCCATACACCTGACTTGCCACGAAGCGCACGGAGTCGGAGATCTTGGGCTCGATACGGATGACCTCCGCGCCGTACTCACCCAGCAGCTTTGCACAGGTGGGAGCGGCAATATAGGAGGAGAAGTCCACAACCTTCATGCCCTTCAAAAGATCCAGCTTTGCCATATTGTAAGTACCTCATTTCTATATGTTGTATGTATTTATCGTACCATCAAAACGAGCTTTTGGAAAGACCCGATTCCAAACATTCTACGGGTTCAAAACCACCAAATTCCCCGTACCGTCCCCAAGGACATCCCTTACGGTCGTATGGGAGGGATAGTATACCTTTGCTGTCCGGTTCTTTTGCAGAATGGGCTTATTGGCAGACTGCACATAGGTATTCCCCTCAAACACAGGCAGCGCATTGACTGGGGTCGTACGATCCCAATGATAGTCTGACAGGGAGAACAAGGCATAGGAGCCCTTGTAAAACACATTATTCCGAAGGAAAATGCCATTGTTGTCCACTGCCCCGTGCATGGTTTCAAAGGCTGACAGGAAGGGGCTGCTGCCGCCGTCAAACTGCCACTGCGCATCCTGTACCCAGCCCATACCCGTATGCATCACAAGATTGTTCTCGAACACGAAATTCGAAATATACCCTTGGGTACCGGAAACATCCATCGCCGAGTAGTCCGCCATATGAACACCGCTGCCGCAATACTCCATCAAATTATTTGCAATGAAAATATCTTCATAATGCAGTATGGTGTTTTCGGGAATCGCATTGTTGTTATGAATGCCAACGTTCAGCCCAAAGCCGCCGCAATGGTGGATGTGGCTGTCCGTCACGCGGACACCCGCGGTAGAGCACTGGAGGGCACCGCCGCCTGCAAAGGGCAGGTAGATCCCCAAATGATTTCGCTGATAGCTGCTGGGCAATCCACCACACCAGCCCACCTCGCAGTTGTTCACAGTCTGGGAATGCTCACCGTTATAGCCATCTATTACCGCACCGTTACAGGAGAAATAACGGAGGGCGACCCCATCGACTGCTGCATCCGTCCCCAGGGCCAGCCCTACGGTTGCCTGCGGAACATGAACGCTTTCAAAAACCTCTGCGGGGTTGCCTTTGTCACAGCGCAGGTACAGTGTCCCCTTGATATTGGGATCATTGGAAATATCCCCATTGACTCCCACCTGTGTCATATCCATCAAACAGCAGAACTGCAAATCCCGTTCCAAATCGGAAGCCGCGTCAAATGCAGAACCATCACCCGACAGATAGAGTGCGTTCTCGTTCATTCCCGGCAGTACAGGGGATGCGTAGGACTCCCCATCATTGAACACGATCACCGGGCAGTAAGCTGCCTGTTCTGCAGCTTTCCAAATCTTCGCCCCGTTTTCTTCCGAATAAAGCTCCCAATAGTCCGTACCGTTGGCGGCCTGCAGGTCCCCCCGCAGCAAGGGCTTTTCCCCATTGCCATAGGCGCCCAGTGTTACACCACGAGGGATCCAAAACGCCGTAGAGGTAAGACCCCATTCCTCATCGTTTTCGATCCACCATACACCGCCTCGTTCCAGCAGCACGCCGTCACCGGGCTGAAGCTGCCGAGCGAACGCATGCTGCAGTGTTGCCCACGGGGTTTCGGGAGAAAGACCATCATTGTCATCGGAGCCCTTGTTGGAAACATAATAGACCGTGCCGCTGAGGTCAGATGTCACGTCTGTGACGGCATTATCTATTCTCGCTCTTTCTGCATCTGCCATATTCAGAAATTCCCGCTCCGCCGCCGTGGGCTCAGCAATAAACAGATTGGGATCGGCGGAGGAGATCAGGCGCACAATCGCAAGCACAGCCTCGGCGTAGGTGGGAGGGTCCTCAAACACAAAGGAATTGGTTGCCCCGTCCAGTGCAAAAGGAAATTCTCCGCTGAAGTGCGAGGGTCGAGCGAGATTATAATAGTAGGCCGCATTGAACAGATTGCCCTGTCCTACGCCGCCGCAGTCATAAGGCCCCACTGCGTAATCCGCAAAGAGAGACCAAGTGCCGCAATGCTCATTCCATGTGTGGTTGATTCCCCAAATGAGGGACTGCACCCAGTAGTTATGCTCCTTATATATGCCTCCCACCTGTTGTGCAGCCATATACAGCGCAGTCATAGCGTCAAAACGGGTGATTTGGATGTCCTTTTCACGGAGTGCGGGAAGCATGGATTTCCAAGCATTCATATTTTCGGGAGCGGCATAGGACACGAACCAGTCCAGCAGCTCCATCATTTCCCTGTAAGACACGGTCTCCTGCATAATTTTCCCCATGGGCATCCCCAGCTCATACGCACACAGAAGCTCCTGCTTCCACAGTTCCTTCACATTGGGCAAAGGAAGTGTCGCTTCGGGCGTCGGTGTGGGTTCGGGTGTCACCACGGGCACATCGCTGCCGCCGATCAAGGATGCCTTGTACAAAAACAGGGCGATCTGTCCGCGGGTGCAGGGGTTATCGGGGCCGAAGCAGCCGTTGCCGATGCCGCCTGTAATCCCGTTCTGTACCGCCCACATAACGGGAGCGCAGAACCAATCGCCGCTCGCCACATCAGAAAAGTCATTTTCCACATTATCCACCGCG
>JAFQDR010000283.1 GCA_017415945.1 Oscillospiraceae bacterium | reverse complement strand
TACATACAGATGACGAAGGACATACTAAGTTTGTAAGTGTCATGGTTCTCGATGAAGGTCTTACGCCGATCTACGAAAAGATCACGGACGGATGCAAAATAACCTGCGGCAAAACAACTGTATATATCAACTTCAGAAGCGATGGTAAAATCATGCACAGAAACTGCATCAACATTATGGACGGAATCACAACCGATGCGGTAATGGTCATAAACGATGGAGAAAAATACGGAATCGTAAACGGTTCTATTATCAGAAAAGACGGTAACAGCCACCTTGACACCCTTGCAAGGGTTACAGGTTGGGCTGACAAATATAAATAATCGGAGGGGAAAAAAGATGTTAAATACAGCATTTTTCACAGAAGAAGAATTACTTAAACTTAAAAACGCAACAGACCCGGAGCTTAAAAAATTAGCGGATTCTCTGTTTGAAGGAGCTGAAAAGGCTCTTGAAAACGGAGGCGGAGGATTCATTACTCTTGCTTTGGGATACTATACAACAGGAAACAAAGAGTATATCGAACTCGCAAAAAAAGAACTCCAAAACCAGTTGGATAACGGTTTATGGATATCGGACGAATACGACCCCAATAAATACAACGGCTACGACATCAGAACAGCCCTTGAAACAGAACGTAAAGTAGGCCAAATGTCTACGGGTCTCTCTCTTTTTGGCGACCTCCTTTCTGAAGAAGAACTTAAATATTTCGCAGATGAAACCTATAAAAAAGGAATTCTCCCCATAATGGAAGACTGGGTCCTCCCCGGAAAAAGAATTCATGCCCTCGATACAATGGGTCACAACTTCTGGATAGTTATTACTTCCGCAGTTGCAGGCGCGATCACTATCATGAAAGATCTTATTCCTGACGGTGAATACTTACTCAAAGAAGCCATAAATGCAGTCAAAGCATGGTTTGAATATCCCGGAAATCCCATGAACGCAAAACAGCAGAACGTTGACGATGGCGCGTATCACGAAGGTGTAACATACTTTGACTACAGCTACAGCACATACCTCAGCTTTGCAAATATCTACAGAAACATTACAGGAGAACATCCTTTTGACGATGTGGATTACCTGAAAAAAGGTCTCAAGTTTATTATAAACTCATGGTTCCCCTCAGACAACACAAGCAAAGATTACTACATTGGTTTCGGAGACTGCGAACAGCCCCATTGCTCACTCAATTCTCCGCTGAGCATGGTTCGTTATGGAATTGACGATGCTGAATTGCGTTATTATCTTAAAAACAGAAACCTTAAAAAATATGATCTTCAGAAAGCTCTTGTATGGGATGAACTTTACGGAAAGGAAGATAAAAAACCTGAAACAAAATCGGCTCTTTACGAAAACATTGGCTGGGCTATGTTCAGAGACGGATATGATGAAGATTCTGTAATGCTTGCGATAAAATGCGGAGATACATGGAATCACGCTCACGCAGATGCCTGCCACTTTAACCTTTACAGAAAAGGCAGACCTGAAATCTTTGACACACTTCAGGCATATTCTTACAGTTCAGACGCATACCACAAGTATTACGTTGAATCTATTGGTCACAATGTACTTCTGTTTAACGACAAAGGTCAGGACTTCCGTGATAACTACAAAAATCATACACATTGCAAAGGTCAGCTTTATAACTTCATCGATGACGACGGTTTCCGTTATGTCGTTGCAGACGGAACAGGACCTATGGGAAGATATTTCCGCAAACACCACAGACATTTCCTTTGGCTTGACGATTTTATCATAATATATGACGATGTTGAATGTTATGAATGCGGAAAAGTTTCATTCCTGTTCCATGGAAAAGAAACAAGCACATTCAAAATGCTCTCACCTGCCTGGGTTGAAACAAAAAAAGGTTACATCGACGGAGAATTTAAAGAAGAAAACTGCACATATAAAGTTTACAACACCAACACCGACGATGAAGGTCACGCAAAATTCCTCGCAATCATTCCTCTCAACGAAAATGTTGAACCTAAATTCACAGAGCTTACAGACTGCTGGAAAGTTGAATATAACAATACTACAGTATATGTAAACCGCCGTGCAGACGGTAAGATAGCACACAGAAACTGCATCAATGTTATGGACAGCTATGTAAGTGACGCTGAAATGGTTATTGAAAACAACGGCAGACACGCAGTTGCAAACGGCTCACTTCTCCGTAAGAACGGCGAAAGTATTCTTGAAGTACTTGCAAGAGTAACTGGCTGGACTGATAAAAACTAATACATAATATAAATACCGACGGCACGCACCGAGATTCGATGCGTGCCGTGTTTCATTGCTTTATTCCTTATCTTCCATTGTTGCGATGAATTTTTCGATCTTATTGTTTGCGGTCTTTTCCACACGTGTCGGCTGAGAAGAAACGTTCAGATCTCTTCCGTAAATTCATGGGTGTCGCCCGTCACGCTGTTACGCAGTGCATTACTCAGCAAGAAGTGCGCAGACTTTCAGCTGTATCTCTTGGTTTTCATGATTTGTTTTCATAATGATTATCGAAAGTCGAAACGCATAAACGTTTCGACAAACCAATCTTAAAGTTATTAATGCGCTCTAAATTAAGTGCTTCCGACATACATAGCGTACAATTAACCACTAAGATTGGTTTTCGTCAATTCAAATTCAACTTAAATTTGAATTGACTCGACATTCATTGAAATGGATATAGACAAATTTTCAATGAAAATTTGTACCAAATCAAAGATTTGGTGTCGAAATAGTGCCTAACGGCACGATTTCGTTTTTCTATACCCATTATCACGTTTGTTCTGATATTGATATGCCATTCTGACAACATAGCTTTGCAGAAGATGACGCAGCTCGGAGAAATTCTCCGCCTTTGCCGCCGCGCGGATACGTGCCGACACTGTATCGATGCCGCGACAGAAGATCTCACCCGCATTGCGCTCCGCATCCAACAGAGTAAGAGTATTCTCCGCATTCCGCAGATATGCCGCACGAATACCCTCGGGAAGCGTTATACCGACATCACACGGGACGGATTCTGTATCGTAACGAAACGTTTTCAGCGCAAAGGGCGAGAGCAACACCGATTCCGTGACCCCGCCCACCGCAAACGACACCGTGATCTCATACGGTTCACGGTTAAGCGCATAGACCCACGTTTCCCCGTTTTCACACAGATACCGCACACAGACGGGATCCGAGATTCCCGCCGCATCCAAAAACCGCTTTGCGGGCAGACGGCGATACTCTTTGGCAAACGCGATCTGTTCCGCCGCGTGTGACTTGTCCAGATACAGACCGCCCGCGGTGAAGGACAGAGCATCGTGCAGTGCCAGGTCAGCGGTCATCTGCTCCATGTAATACGGTGCATCGGGTAGAATCGCGGTAATGCGGGATTCTGCATCGTAGAAGAAACTATGATCGGGATCGTCGGCATAGACACAGTTGGATTGGTTAACCTCGGTCGCACGGTAGTCGGGCAGAGCGAGGATGCGTTTCATATCCTCCGAATCCTCTGTATAAGGAACGGACGTGTGCTTGCCCCATCGTTCCACCCAACAGTTGAAGTGGAAACTCTCGCTGACAGGAAGTGCACGAAGCTGTGCATACATCTCCTCCTCCAGCCAGGTCGGATCGGTCAGACTTCGGGAGATAGTCTCATCGGTCGTACTCCACTGCGTTTTGTCACGAAGATCGCGTTCCACGGCAAAGGAAATGCCGTCCTCCTCTGTATACAGAGTAAAATCCATACCAGCGTACCGATACAATTCTTCATTAGTCGGACCGACACCGAACTGTCCTTCCTCTGAGGAACGGTACGGAATACCCTCTCTGCCGTGCCGATAGCCGCCGAATGCAGGCTCGTTCCAAACCGTCACGCCGAGATGATAGTCGGGACGGATCTCACGGAGCATATCGCGGATCTCACAAAGGAACTCCTTCACGACACCGCATCGCCATGCGATCCATTCCTCCTTTACCTGCTCTGTTAAGAACGCATACCGTTTTTCAAAGCGGTGCGGGTCGTCCGATGCGACGGGAATGTGAATGCCCGTGTCTTCGGTGAATCTTGCGGCGCATATGTCATCGTAACCGGTCAGAAGATTGCCGAACCACAGCATGGTTCCGTGCCAGAAATTGATCGAAATTCCCTCAAAGGACGGATGGTGAGAGTACCGCCGTGCAACCTCTCCAATGTATTCCTTGATCTGTGCGCGCACAGTCGGATGCAACGGATTAAAAATCGGTGCCTGAGGCTTTCTTCCATCGCCCTGTTCAGGACTCGGATAGTAGCCGTATTCGGTCGTCCAGTCGTTGGTACTGATCTGCACACTTCCGTCATAGCAGACGTTGCATACTGTGTCCGCACCCGCACGGACGGCATCCTCGTCAACGTTCATCATGGCGGCAAGTCTGCCCAAACGCATCAGAGTCATTGAGCCGGTAAAGTGCCAGCCCTTCGCGTCAAATTCCGTCAGAACGTCCTCCAGCCAATCGGGGAATTCGCCCGTGACTGTACGTACGTAGATCGCGCGGTTTCCGTTTTCCGCAAATACCAGCGAATTGCCGCGCGATGCCGGTTGGGATTTGACGGGAACGTTCGGACCGAAGTACCAGTTGATCGGATAGACCAGACGGTTCTGTCCCGTCATACGCATATAATCGATGTGATGCTGAACCCAATCGTACGTACAGTATGCGCCCTCCGACGCACCGATGTTGCACGGATCCTCGTACTGGATTCCGAACGTACGTGTTCCCACGCCGCCACCGACGATCTCCGCCGCTGGAAGCGATTCCAGCTCATACACGGCGATGGACGATACCGCTGCGGGCTTCTTTCCCGAAAACGATGAGATCACGATGCTCTGATCGAGTGCGCGCGGCCAAAACACATTGTATGCCTGCCGCATGGTGTTCGTATTTTCCTGATCTCCTCCGACGGTCAGACCGAGATTCAGATCGTAGCAGACACCGTCACCGATGCACATCGTACGTTCCCTGTCGTCGGGAAACGTGAGCTCCATCAGATGAGGTCGGTCGATCCGTTCCACGTCAAAGCGATAACCGAATCGGTTGTCATCCTCCGTTCCCGTTTCCCTATACGACCCGATCTCCGCTGAGACCACGTGGCTCTCACCAATCTCAAAATCCGCTTCCGTCAGCAGTTCGGTACAGTCCTTGTACCAGATCAGCCGTTTGGGTATTCCGTCCCATATTTTGCTGCATTCCATTTTTGAATCCTCCTTGTAAAAGATTCAGTTTTTTTCAGTTTAACCTTGCTTTTTCTACCGATTTCTGATATAATGATTATCGAAAGTCGAAACGCTAAACCGTTTCGACAAGCCGATAAAATCGGCTTTTGTTAATTCAAATTGATAACAATTTGAATTAACTCGACATTCATTGAAATGAGTATAGACAAATTTTCAAGGAAAATTTG
>JAFQDR010000282.1 GCA_017415945.1 Oscillospiraceae bacterium | reverse complement strand
GGCATCCGCACCCACTTTGTGTCCGCCGATCTGGCAAGCACCACCATGGAAGTTTTGCCCGCTAAGGTATTCGGCAAGGGTCTGGAAGTTATCTGCCGCCGCAAGGCTGTGGGTTCCTTCCTGCGCCGCTACAGCGATTACTGCACCGCAGGCCAGGATCTGCCCTACTATGTAGAAACCACCTTCAAGAACGACGCTCTGGGCGATCCTCTGGTCACCAAGGACGGTCTGGTAGATCTGGGCGTTATGACCGCTGAACAGTACGACTCCCTGAAGGCACAGACTCAGGCTATTACCAAGATCGTTGCTGACGACCTGGCAGAAAAGGGTCTGGAGCTGTACGACATCAAGTTCGAATTCGGTTATGACGCAGAAGGCAATGTGATGCTGATCGACGAAGTTGCTTCCGGCAACATGCGCGTTTACAAGGACGGCAAGTACATCGATCCCATGACCCTGAATGGTCTGTTCTTTGCTTAATTTTACCACATAACAGAGGAGAGAAAGTATGGGTGGTTTTTTTGGTGCCGTCTCCACAAGAGACGTGACACTTGATGTGTTCTTCGGCACAGACTATCACTCCCACTTGGGAACCAAGCGCGGCGGTATGGTGTCCTTCGATGAGGAAAAGGGCTTTACCCGCCAGATCCATAATATTCAGAATACCCCCTTCCGAACCAAGTTCGAAAAGGATCTGCACGATTTCAAAGGCAATATTGCCATGGGCTGCATCAGCGACACAGACCCCCAGCCTCTGCTGGTCCGCTCCCATCTGGGGCTGTTTGCCATTTCCACCGTGGGCATGATCAACAACTCCAAGGAGCTGGTGGAGGAATATCTGTCCGACCACTATCACCAGTTTATGGCCATGAGCTCCGGGGGCATCAATGCCAGCGAACTGGTTGCCGCACTCATCAACCACAAGGAAAATCTGGTGGACGGCATCCTGTATGCACAGGAGCTGATCAAGGGCTCCATCACCATCCTGATCATGACCCGGGACGGGATCCTGGTTGCTCGTGACCGTCTGGGCCGTTTGCCCGTGATCATCGGCAAGCATCCCGACGGCAGCCTGTGCGTATCCTTCGAAGCCTTCGCCTTCCATAAGCTGGGCTATGAGGATGCATATGAGCTGGGGCCCAAGGAGATCGTGGCACTGACCCGCAACGGCTTTGAGACCGTTTCCCCCGCAGGGGAGGAAATGAAGATCTGCGGCTTTTTGTGGACCTATTACGGTTACCCCAACTCCAACTACGAGGGCAAGAACGTAGAGCTTATGCGCTATGAAAACGGCGGCATTATGGCAAGGGATGAAATAGAACGCGGCATCCTGCCCGATGTTGACTATGTGGCAGGCATCCCCGATTCCGGCATTCCCCACGCCATCGGCTATGCCAACCGCAGCGGCAAGCACTTTGCCCGTCCTTATGTAAAATACACTCCCACCTGGTCCCGCTCCTTCACTCCCGCCGACCAGCGTCTGCGCAACCAGACTGCCAAGATGAAGCAGATCCCCGTGCCTGAGCTGATCCGCGATAAGAAGCTGCTGCTGGTGGATGACTCCATCGTCCGCGGCACCCAGCTGCGTGAGACCGTGGAATTCCTCTACGATTCCGGTGCGAAGGAAGTTCATATGCGCTCTGCCTGCCCTCCCATTATGTATGGCTGCAAGTTCCTGAACTTCTCCAGCAGCAAGTCTGAAATGGAGCTGCTGACCCGCATGACCATTCAGGAGCTGGAGGGCGATGAAGGTCAGAAGCATTTGGAGGAGTATGCGGATGCCCGCACCGAGCGCGGTCAGTGTATGCTCAAGACCATTTGCGAAAAGTTTGGTTTTGACTCTCTGGGCTACCAGTCCCTTGACGGTGTGCTGGAGGCCATTGGTCTGGATAAAGATAAGGTCTGCACATATTGCTGGACCGGAAAGGAATAAATTACTATGGAACATTCTCACTCCGCATCCTACGCCGCAGCAGGCGTAAATATTGAAGCAGGCTATGAAGGCGTTCGCCTGATGAAGAAGCACGTGGCCAGAACCATGATCCCCGGTGTTGTTTCCGACATCGGCGGCTTTGGCGGTCTGTTCACTCCCGACATCTCCGGCATGACTGAGCCCACTCTGGTCATGGGCACCGACGGTGTCGGCACCAAGCAGCGCATTGCGCAGATCATGGACAAGCACGACACCGTGGGCATCGACTGCGTGGCAATGTGCGTAAACGACATCGTATGCTGCGGCGCAAAGCCCATCGCCTTCCTGGACTACATTGCCATCGGCAAGAACGTCCCCGAAAAGGTAGCAACTCTGGTTTCCGGTGTTGCGGAAGGCTGCGTACAGGCAGGCTGCGCTCTGATCGGCGGCGAAACCGCTGAACACCCCGGCACCATGGCTGCCGATGACTACGACCTGGCAGGCTTTGCCGTTGGCATCGTAGATAAGAGCAAGATCATTGACCAGAACAAGATGAAGCCCGGCGACGTGATCCTGGCTCTGCCTTCCTCCGGTATCCACTCCAACGGCTACTCTCTGGTCCGCAAGGTATTCGACGTGGAATCCGCTGACCTGAACAAGTACTTTGACGAACTGGGCATGACTCTGGGCGAAGCACTGCTGATTCCCACCGTTATTTATGTAAAGCCCGTTCTGGCTGCCATCGCTGCTGCTGACGTTCACGGCGTCAGCCACATTACCGGCGGCGGCTTCTATGAAAATATTCCCCGCTGCATCCCCGACGGCCTGTGCGCTATCGTGAACAAGGCAGATATCAAGGTTCCCGCGATCTTCAATCTGCTGCAGCGTGAAGGCAACATCCCCGAAAGAGACATGTACAACACCTACAACATGGGCGTTGGCATGGCTGTGATCGTAAGTGCCGAAACCGCAGAGGCAGCTCTGGCTGCGCTGAAGGCAGAAGGTGTGGATGCTTACGTTATCGGTGAGATTGCTGCAGGCGACACCAAGATCGAACTGCGCTAATGGCACATTGACCCACTATCATAGGCACAGTGGTGCTGATGCACCACTGTGCTAAAGTGCTATATTACGGACTGAAAATTCCCTTGCGAAACTCTATGTTTCGAAGCTATTGAATAGATAAAATCCTATGGAAATGAGAGGCGGCAATCCTATGAAGAAAATCGGCGTTATGATGGGCAGCGACAGTGACCTGCCCGTAGTCAGAAAGGCCATCAACACTCTGGCTGAATTTGGCGTTCCCTACGAAGTACACATCTACTCCGCACACAGAACTCCCGTACAGGCACATGAATTTGCTGCCAACGCCCGTGAAAACGGCTTTGGTGCCATCATCTGCGCAGCAGGTATGGCAGCTCATCTGGCAGGCGTGATCGCTGCCAACACCACTCTGCCCGTCATCGGCATCCCCATGCGCTCCGGCGCACTGGACGGTGTGGACGCACTGTACTCCACCGTGATGATGCCCTCCGGTATCCCCGTTGCCACCGTTGCTGTTGACGGCGCTGTGAACGCAGCTCTGCTGGCAATCGAAATGCTGGCCATCACCGACGATGGTCTGGCAGCCAAGCTGAAGGCAAGACGTGATGCGGACACCGCGAAGGTACTGGAAAAGAACGCTGCTGCGGAAGCAGAGTTCAACAAGTGATCCCCCTATGGAGAAGAAAGAACTGCTGCTGACCCTGCCTCACAAGCGTGTCTACGCAACGGAAGAGCCCATGATCCTGTGTGAGGAATTTCTGGGTGACTATGCGGATATTCGCAATACCATGCACTGCTTCTTGATGCAGGGGCTGGCTGATCAGGAAGTGACCTGCAATTTTCTGGGCAAAACAGGGGATACCGACCACGCATCTCTGAAGGTGTTGGAGATCCCCATGACTCTGACCGTTGTGGAGGGGGGCGAGGCACCTGCTTACGCTTACTATCTCCATGAGGAGGGCAGGGAAGTGCCTGTTACCCGCCATGAACTGCTCAACGGCACCGTTATTGAGGAAGCTCTGCTGAACATGGAGGACACGGGCCGCTATGTGTGGGATGTGCTCCACAGCTACTTCGGCAATTACGGCATCGGCTTGGGGCAGATCGATCTGCGCTTCGGTCACGTTGCCGAGCACTTCATCGTGCTGTGCGGGGAGCTGACCCCCGACACCATGCATCTCATGGATCCCCAAAGCGGCAAGCGTCTGTGGACGGGAGAGGGCGGCATGGAAAATGCTTACGAAATCATCCTTGCACGTATGAGTGCATGAAAGGTGACAGACATGACTAAGACAAAAATCGCAGTATTTGTTTCCGGCGGCGGCACCAACCTGCAGGCACTCATTGATGCCCAGACAGCGGGTGTGCTCCGCAGCGGTGAGATCGTTCTGGTGATCGCCAGCCAGCCCACCGCCTACGCACTGGAGCGTGCGAAAAAGGCAGGCATCAAGGGCATTGTCTGCAGCAAAAAGGAGCTGGGCGGTCAGGAAGCCTTTGAAGCTGCCATTACCGCGGCTCTGCAGGAAAACGGCATTGAGCTCATCGTTCTGGCGGGCTTTATGAGCATCCTCAGCGAGGAATTCACCAAGCAGTGGCCCGAACGCATCATCAATATCCATCCGTCTTTGATCCCTTCCTTCTGCGGCAAGGGCTATTACGGACTGAAGGTCCACGAAAAGGCACTGGAATACGGCGTGAAGGTCACCGGTGCTACCGTACATTTTGTAAACGAAATTCCCGACGGCGGCAAGATCATTGCCCAGAAGGCCGTTGAGATTCTGGAAGACGATACCCCCGAGGTGCTGCAGAAGCGCGTCATGGAGCAGGCAGAATGGATCTTGCTCCCCGAAGCCGCCGAAGCCGTATCCGCAAAGATCGCAAAGGAGAAAGAAGTATGAAACTGCTCGACATTAAGACCAGATTGCAGGAAACCAGCTACCCCGGCCGCGGCATCATCATCGGCAGAACCGCTGACGATGCAAAGGTCATGATCGCGTACTTCATTATGGGCCGCAGCGTCAACAGCCGCAACCGTATCTTCGAAGTCACCGAAGACGGCATTCGCACCAAGGCTTATGACGACAGCAAGATGGAAGACCCCAGCCTGATCATTTACCATCCCGTCCGCGTGGTGGGCAAGGAAACCGTTGTTACCAACGGCGACCAGACCGACACCATCCGTGATTTCCTGGTTGCAGGCAAGACCTTTGAAGAATCTCTCCGCACCCGTGAGTTTGAGCCCGACGGCCCCAACTACACCCCCCGTATTTCCGGTCTGGTATCTCCCGACGGCAGCTACAAGCTGTCCATCCTCAAGAGCATGGACGGCGACCCCGCCTGCTGCTGCCGCTACTTCTACGAATACGACAAGCCTCAGGCAGGCGTGGCACACTTCATCCACACCTACCACTGTGACGGCAACCCCCTGCCTTCCTTTGAAGGCGAACCCGAACGCATCGCACTGGAATGGGCAGATGCCAAGTCCTTTGCAGATGTGCTGTGGGAAAATCTGAACGCAGACAACAAGGTCAGCCTGTTTGTACGCACCATCGACATTGCAAGCGGCGAGACCGATACCGTGATCATCAACCGACACAACTAAGGAGGAATACACATGAAAGTACTGGAACTGAAGTATGGCTGCAACCCCAATCAGAAGCCTTCCTCCATTTACGTCAACGACGGCAGAGAGCTGCCCATTGAGGTGCTCAACGGCCGTCCCGGCTACATCAACTTCATGGACGCTCTGAACTCTTGGCAGCTGGTCAAGGAACTGAAGGAAGCCACCGGCCTGCCCGCAGCAGCATCCTTTAAGCACGTCTCTCCCGCAGGCGCAGCCGTTGGCCTGCCTCTGAGCGACGTGGACAAGCAGATCTACTTTGTAGACCCCGCTGCTGAGCTGAGCCCCATTGCCTGCGCATACATCCGCGCCCGCGGCGCTGACCGTCTGTGCTCCTACGGCGACTGGGCAGCACTGTCCGACACCTGCGACGCAGCAACCGCACTGTACCTGAAGGAAGAGGTCTCCGACGGTGTCATCGCTCCCGACTTTACCCCCGAGGCTCTGGAGATCCTGAAGACCAAGAAGAAGGGCAACTACAATGTGGTGAAGATCGACCCCAACTACGTTCCCGCCGTGCAGGAGCACAAGGACGTATTCGGCATCACCTTCGAGCAGGGCAGAAACAACTTCGAAATCAACCGTGAGCTGCTGACCAATATCGTCACCGACAACAAGGAACTGCCCGAACAGGCGATCATCGACATGATCGTTGCTCTGATCACTCTGAAGTACACCCAGTCCAACTCCGTGTGCTACGTGAAGGACGGTCAGGCCATCGGCGTTGGCGCAGGCCAGCAGAGCCGTATCCACTGCACCAGACTGGCAGGTGATAAGGCCGACAACTGGTACATCCGCCAGCATCCCAAGGTCGTGGGCCTGCAGTTCGTAGACGGCATCCGCCGTCCCGATCGCGACAATGCTATCGACGTCTACACCTCCGATGAGTACGAAGACGTTCTGGCAGAGGGCGAATGGCAGACCAAGTTCAAGGTCAAGCCCGAACCCCTGACCAAGGAAGAGAAGAAGGCATGGATTGCTACCCAGAGCGGCGTGACCGTCGGCTCCGACGCGTTCTTCCCCTTCGGCGACAACGTGGAACGTGCAAGAAAGAGCGGCGTGCAGTACATCTGCGAGCCCGGCGGCTCCATCCGCGATGACCATGTCATTATGACCGCCAACAAGTACGGCATCGTCATGGCCTTCACCGGCATGCGCCTGTTCCACCACTAATTGAGAGGTAATAGAGATATGAAGCTTATGGTCGTAGGCGGTGGCGGCAGAGAGCACGCCATCATCAAGAGCCTGAAGAAAAACCCCGACGTTACTGAAATTTACGCACTGCCCGGCAACGGCGGTATCGCTGCTGATGCTGTCTGCGTTGCCATCGGTGCTACCGATATCGAAGCACAGGTCAAGTTCGCCAAGGAAAAGGGCATCGACTTTGCTGTGGTTGCCCCCGACGATCCTCTGGTTCTGGGTGCGGTTGACGCACTGGAAGCTGCGGGTGTACCCTGCTTCGGCCCCAACAAGGCTGCCGCCATTCTGGAAGGCAGCAAGGTGTTCTCCAAGAACCTGATGAAGAAGTACGGCATCCCCACCGCGGCTTATGAGGTGTTCACTGATGCCGCCGAGGCAGTCAAGTATCTGGAGACCGCTCCCATGCCCACCGTTATCAAGGCTGACGGTCTGGCTCTGGGCAAGGGTGTTATCATTGCCATGGATCTGCAGGAGGCCAAGGACGCTGTGGCTTCCATTATGGAGGACAAGAAGTTCGGTGCCAGCGGCAACCGGATCGTCATTGAGGAATTCCTCACCGGACCCGAGGTTTCCGTGCTGTCCTTCACCGACGGCAAGGTGGTTATCCCCATGGTCAGCTCCATGGACCACAAGCGCGCTTTCGACAATGACGAAGGTCTGAACACCGGCGGCATGGGCACCATCGCCCCCAACCCCTACTACACCGAGGACGTTGCGGCACGCTGCATGGAAGAGATCTTCCTGCCCACCATTAACGCTATGAACGCCGAAGGCCGCAGCTTCAAGGGCTGCCTGTACTTCGGCCTGATGATCACTCCCAATGGCCCCAAGGTCATTGAATACAACTGCCGCTTCGGCGACCCCGAAACGCAGGTGGTTCTGCCCCTGCTGGAAAGCGACCTGCTGACTGTCATGCAGGCTTGCCAGGCGGGCACTCTGGCAGAGACCGAAGTCAAGTTTGCCAACAAGAGCGCATGCTGCGTGGTCATGGCAAGCAAGGGCTATCCCGAAGCCTACGAAAAGGGCTACGAGATCACCGTGGATGCCGACTGCGAAGCCGATGTATTCATTGCCGGTGCCAAGCTGGACGGCGAGAAGCTGGTGACAAGCGGCGGCCGTGTACTGGGCGTTGTGGAAACCGCAGACACCCTGCAGGAAGCAGTAAGCAAGGCATATGCGCAGGTGGACAAGGTTCACTTCGGCAATGCATTTTATAGAAACGATATCGGTGCCCGTGCACTGAAGGCCTTTGATCAGAATTAAGAGGTGAGAGCAAATGGTATATCGCGTATATGTTGAAAAGAAACCCGGTCTGCGCCATAGTGCAGACTCTCTGAAGGAAGAAATCCGCGCGTTTCTGTGCATTAAGGAACTGACCGACCTGCGTCTGTTCAACCGCTACGATGTGGAAGGCATTGACAAGGAGCTGTTTGACTACGCTGTGGGTACCGTATTCTCCGAGCCCCAGCAGGATGAGACCTATGCCGAGCTGCCCACAGCCGACGCTGCTGTATTCGCTGTGGAATACCTGCCCGGTCAGTATGACCAGCGCGCAGACTCCGCTGCACAGTGCATCCAGATCATCTCTCAGGGCAACCGTCCCACCGTCCGCAACGCAAGAGTATATATGCTGTTCGGCGACCTGACTGCAGAGCAGATTGCGGAAATTCGCAAGTACGTTATCAACCCCGTGGAATCCTGCGAAGCGTCTCTGGAAATGCCCGAGACTCTGGATATCAAGTACGATATTCCCGAAGCGGTAGCTACTCTGGAAGGCTTCACCAAGCTGGATGAGGAAGGCCTGAAGCAGTTCATGAAGGACTACGGTCTGGCAATGGACCTGGGTGACATCACCTGCTGCCGTGACTACTTCCGCTCCGAGGACCGTGACCCCACCATCACAGAAATCAAGGTCATCGATACCTACTGGTCCGATCACTGCCGTCACACCACCTTCAACACCATCATCGACAAGGTGGAATTTGAGGACGAGCTGCTGCAGAAGGCCTATGAAGAATATATTGCGGTCCGCAAGGAAATCGGCCGCACCAAGCCCGTTACTCTGATGGACATGGGCACCATCGCAGTCAAGTATCTGCGCGCCAACGGCGGTCTGCAGAAGCTGGACGAATCCGAAGAAATCAACGCCTGCACCGTGAAGATGAAGGTGGAGATCGACGGGGAAGAACAGGACTGGCTGCTGCTGTTTAAGAACGAGACCCACAACCACCCCACCGAAATCGAACCCTTCGGCGGTGCTGCTACCTGTATCGGCGGCGCGATCCGTGACCCCCTGTCCGGCAGAAGCTACGTTTACGCTGCTATGCGTGTTACCGGTGCAGCCGATCCTCTGGCTCCCGTGGAAGACACTCTGAAGGGCAAGCTGCCCCAGCGTAAGATCGTCACCACCGCTGCTGCGGGCTACTCCTCCT
>JAFQDR010000281.1 GCA_017415945.1 Oscillospiraceae bacterium | reverse complement strand
GACTGTCAAACAAGTGAAATGGTATGCGTTAATAAGGCCCTCCGACCATAAGGAGGGCTGTCAGCCGAATGGCTGACTGGGTGGTCGAAATACTTAAAACATGGCTAAATCGAGTAGTGTTGCTAAATTTTAATTCGACCACCCCGCCCACTAAGGTGGGCACCCCTCCTTATGGTCGGAGGGGCTATCGCTTTCTTTGACACACTCAGTCAAAACCACCGATTGCTCGGTGGTTTTGCTTTTTTCTTACACATTTCGTTGAAATCAAGATTAAACTGTGATATGATAGTTGTGAACATTTTTAACAATCTTTTAGAAGGATAAAACTCAATTTGAGGTGAACATATGAAGCGTATTAAAATTTCCAACAACGTGATTCGCCGCCTTCCCAAGTATCTCCGCAAGCTGGATGATCTCCGTGCCGCAGGGGTGGAGCGCATCTCCTCCGGTGAGCTGGGCCGTCAGATGGGCCTGACCCCCTCTCAGATCCGTCAGGACTTCAGCTGCTTCGGTGAATTTGGGCAGCAGGGCTACGGCTATAACGTAGTCGCCCTCCGTCAGGAGATCTCCCGTATTCTGGGTATGGACCGCGGCTTCTCCTGCGTACTGGTTGGCGTGGGCAACATCGGCCACGCTCTGATCGACCACTTTAATTTCAATAACTTCGGCTTTGAGCTGAAGGCCGCATTCGATATCAAGTCCGACCTTATCGGCTCTTCTCTCCGCAATGTTCCCGTGTACGACATGAAGGAGCTGGGCGTAAAGCTGGACGAGCTGAAGCCCGATGTGGCCATTCTTTGTGTCCCCAGCTTCTTTGCCAACGAGGTAGCCCCCGTTCTGGTCAACAACGGAGTCCGCGGCATCTGGAACTTCACCAACGTAGAGCTGGATATCCCCGCCGACAAGACCGTGATCGAGAATATTTACTTCTCCGACAGTCTGCTGGCACTGGGCTACTATATGTCCGAATACCGGGACGAACAGAAAAAGTAATTTCAGTTCGCACGAAGGTCTTGCGAATCGTTAGATTGCCGCCCGGTATCTTTTCTCCGCAGCGCAACCTACACCACGCTCTTTTTCCAATAACAAAATCAATTCACAGAATTGATATTCACCACAACTTTTCACTCTTCTCTCTTATCTTTTCACTCAAAATTCCGGAGGAATTTTTATGTCCGATACCATTGCAGCCATCGCCACAGGTGGAGTTGTTGCCGCCATCGGCATTCTCCGTGTGTCCGGCGATGACACTATGCCCATCATTGATAAAGTATTCAAGCCCATTTCCGGCAAACCCATGTCCTCCTACCCCAACCGTCAGCTGGTGTACGGAAACATGGTAGACTCCGACGGTGCCGTTCTGGATATCTGCCTGTGCACCATCTCCAGAGGCCCCGGCAGCTATACCGGCGAGGACACCGCAGAGCTGCAGACCCACGGCTCCCCCGTGGTGCTCCGTGCGGGACTGGAAGCCCTGTTTGCAGCAGGCGCCAGACAGGCCCGTGCAGGGGAATTTTCCAAGCGTGCCTTCCTGAACGGCCGCATGGACCTGACCCAGGCAGAAGCGGTCATTGACATCATCCATTCCGAAACCGCCGAAGCCGCCAAGAACGCGGTGGGCCAGCTGAACGGTGCCATTCTTAACAAGACCGACGGTATCTACAACGCATTGGTGGAGATCTGCTCCCACTATCATGCTGTACTGGACTATCCCGACGAGGACATCGAAGATTTCCAGCTGGCAAATTACGAATCCGTCTTGGATGATGCCATTGTGCAGCTGCGCCGATTGAAGGATACCTTCAACCGCGGCCGCATTATGACGGAGGGTGTGAAGGCTGCCATCATCGGCAAGCCCAACGCAGGCAAGTCCTCCCTGCTGAACGCATTGCTTGGGTATGAGCGTGCCATCGTCACGGATATTGCGGGCACCACCCGTGATACCATTGAGGAGCGTGTCCGTCTGGGCAATGTCCTCATCCGCCTGACCGATACCGCAGGCATCCGTCAAACCGAGGACACCGTAGAAAAGATCGGCGTAGACCGTGCACTGACCACTGCCAAAAGCGCAGACCTGGTCATTGCGGTATTTGACGGCTCCGCAGAGCTGACGGAGGAAGACCGCAACGCCATGGAGGCAGCCGCTGCCTGCGAAAAGAGCATCGCTGTTTTGAACAAGTCCGACCTGCAGCAGGTGGTCACAGCAGATATGCTGGCAGACAAGTTCACCAAGGTCTGTGTCCTGTCCGCAAAGCAGCAGACGGGGCTCACCGCACTGGAGGAAGCCGTAGCCGAGCTGTTCCCCACCCCCGACGCACCCGTCGGTGAAATTTTGACCAATGCCCGCCACGCCGACGCAGTGGGCCGCGCACTGGAAAGCCTCCGTGCCGCAAAGGAAGCCATGGCTATGGGCATCACCCCCGATGCTGTGCTCACGGAAGCCGAGGAGGCCATGGGCGCACTGGGCGAGCTTACAGGCAAAACCATCCGCGAGGATGTGACCAACCGCATCTTCTCCCGCTTCTGCGTAGGGAAATGACAAATAACGAAACGCCTCCCTGTATAGAGAGGCGTTTCGGCAAATAAAAGATAAGAGAAAAGCACAGGCAGCTGCACAACACAGCTGCCTGTTTTCATTCAAATACAATTCGCAGAATTGTATTTCACCACAACTATTCACTTTTCATTATTCACGCTTACTTGAAAGCGAATCTCCCGAAGGGTTATTCGTCTTCACTTGTGTCTACCCATGTCAGCAGCATCCAGCTGTTGTCCGTGGGTGCGGAATAGCCGTAGGGCACAAAGCGGTCGGTGTCCGTGGAGTCCATGTACCCCAGCGCCTTGTCCAGATCGCTCTGATAGGTATTGGAGGTGCTGGAGCAGTAGATACGGTCAAAGACCTTGCCCAGAACCTTCATATCCTGCCCATTGGAGCCGACACCATTGTTTAACGCTTCCGCGGATACACGCAGTCCGATGGGTGCCAGATCCCCCAGCTCTCGCTCCATATAAATGGCAAAGCTGGAGATGGCTGCCTCGGGGGTGGGCTGCTGGGTCATCTGCTGGGTATAGCGAATCTCCTCCGCCACGGGGTGGGCCATGTAGCTGAACATGATCTCATTGAAGCCCATGTAGATCAGTTCCTTGCACACATCCACCAGATACTGCCGGTACTCGGGGCTGTAGGGATCCATCCAGTAACCGGCCTCCGTAGCCAGAACCGCACCGTTGGGTGCAGTCAGTGCCGAGCCCATATAGCGGGTCACGACAGTGGAGTCCAGCAGACAGGTCACATCCGCAATCAGATAATAGCCGCGTTCCTTCAGCTGCAGCACCTTGTTCTTCAGATCATAGCTGCCGCTGAGGCCGTAGCCCAAAGCAAAGTCCGCTTCCGAAGCGTACACCAGCTGTCCGCTTTCGGGCTTTACCTGCAGTACAAGGGTCTTGGCATTGTTGAGCTTGGCGCGGTTAACGTAGTTTTCCAGAGAGTCATCGTTGATCTGGTCATAGGTCACATACATGGCCTTGATAATGTTCACGCCTTCCCCCGCATCAGTCTTCACATCGGAGAAGTCATAGCCGTCCAGTACCAGCTCCGCCTGCACAGGCTCACGGGTGATGCCCTCCAGATCCTCCGGTGCCTCATAGCTGCTTTCAATATAAGGCAGATCCAAATGCACACCGTCCTGACGGTATACCAGATACTTCTGGAAGGAGGAGAACAGCAGGATCACAACAGCCACAACCACCACAGCCACGCCTACAAGGAAGGTCAGCCAGTTATAGTGTTTCTTTTTGCCGGGATACACATCCCAATTGCGCTGTTCGTTCAACGGTTTTCAATCTCCATCAGTTTTTCTACACGGCCGGTATGTCTGCCGCCTGCAAATTCGGTGTTCAAGAAGATATCCACGATTTCCAGAGCGGTAGCCTCGTCAATGACGCGTGCGCCCATGGACACGATCTGTGCGTTGTTGTGTTCTCTGCACATCTGCGCAGTGAAAGCATTGTGGCACAGAGCCGCACGGATGCCGGGAACCTTATTTGCGGCAATGGAAATGCCGATGCCGGTGCCGCAGATGATGATGCCGCGGTCACATTCGCCGCTTGCGACTGCACGGGCGACTGCTTCCCCGTAAACGGGATAGTCACAGCTTTCCTCGGAGTAGGTGCCGAAATCCTTGTATTCCAGACCCTTTTCTTCCAGATACTTCTTCACAGCCTGCTTCAGACCGAAGCCGCCGTGGTCACAACCCAAAGCGATCATAATCAATTACCTCGCAATCATATTTTATAATTTAACCATATTATTATAAATCCAAAATGGATTTCCGTCAATGAAAAACCGCCATCCAGTAGGGGCGGATAGTATCCGCCCGCCATCTAAATGCCTTATTGTAGGTCCAATCTGTATTCTAATGCTTAGATGGGCCAAGTATTCAGCCATTTCATAATGTTGTCCCCGTAGCTCTGGGCAACCAAAATACCGCTCAGGGCGGGATAGAACAGGGCAAACAGACCCACGGATACCCCCGCAACGGAGTATGCCAGCTTCTTTCGCCCGCCATTGTCCAGCACCGCGCACACATAACCCAGAGCCAGCGCAAGGAATACCGTGCAGGCGAAGTAGTGGTAATTGAACACGATACGTTCCACAAATACCCAAGGCAGCAGCTGCGCCAGATAGCCCAGTACAATAAAGGCCGCCTTGCTGTCCTTGCGGAACAGCGCCAGATAACTCATAGCGATCATAGCCAGCAGCCCGCCCCATGCGGTCAGGGGGCTCAGGAACGCCGCAATGGAGCCGCGGGTGCCCGTACCATAGTTCAGATAGTACAAAATGGGACGGATGTTGAAGATCCACTCATACCACTTGGAGGAGTAGGGATGGGTGGCATTGACTCCCACATGGTAGGTCAGCATGCTCACCTGATTGTCCCAGACGATTTTTGCGTAGCGGGGCTCGAAGTACATTCCGATGCCGCTCATACCCAGGCTTTCCCCATAGGGGTAGTAGCTCATATAGTAGATGGCGATGGGGATGGCCGCAAACCAAATGAGGCAGAAGCCGATGTTCTTGAAGTAGGCTTTGCTGTCCCCTTCCTCGCGGAGTCTGCGGATCCAGTGGATCAGCCAAATGACCCCCAAGCCGATGCCCGCATAGATGCAGATCCACTTGCTGGCGGCACCCAAGCCGAAGCACACACCGCTTAAGGCAAGGCATTTCAAATTCCGCTCCGTCACATACCGATACATGAAGTAGTACATGGCCACAATGAACAGCAAGGCGTAGCTGTCGATGGTGGCGATACGGGTCTGGACAAAGTGCATGAAGTCAAAGGCAAACACCGTGGTGGCCACAAAGGCACCCGCAGTGTTTTTCAGCATCCGCTTTGCCAGCAGGTACAGGAAGGGCAGCATCAGCACCCCTGCCAGCGTACCCATGCAGCGATAGCCGAAGGGGTTCATGCCGAACAGTCGGATGCCCACACCCATGAGGATCTTCCCCAGAGGGGGATGGGAGATCTCATAGGGCCACATTCCCACGATATGCTCGTAGGCGGTACGGGCATGGTAGATCTCGTCGAAGTAGGTGCCCGTCAGATAGCTCAAATCATCGGGGAAGGTGTCAAACTCGTCGGTCAGTGCCACGCCGCCCTCATCCAAGGGGCTCAGCCGCAGTACATTGCCCGCCGTGTCCACCGCCACCACTTCACCCAGATACAGATCGCTGCCTGTACCCAGCCACAAATACCGTGCGGTGTGTGGGGTATCCCCGCTGCTTTTGCACCAGTCGAACAGCTCCGCATAGTTCTGCTCAATGGTCTCATACATCTCATAGCTTGACCCGTCCACACTGCCCCACAGGTCATAGCTGCCTGTGTTCAGACCTGTGTAGATGTAGATGTGGGAAATCTCCCGCACCTCCCCAAGGTCAAGGGTCACGCTGGCACCGGGCTCAAAGTGGTGGAAGGTCTCGGGAGCCTCCCGACTGCCCAGATTGATAAAGGCGGTGCAGCCATACACCAGCATCAGAGCCGCCAGCAGAATACAGTCAATGCGCTCCATGGCACCCTTGGTTTTCACGGGGCCAGTCTTGTGCACAGCAAGCTGCTCGGCAAAGCGATAGCCCACGTATATGATAAAGAGGATCAATGCCCCCATGAGAATATACTTCATACTCCACACTCCTGTTTTCGTGTTATCCTTCATTATACCCTATTTGAGAGATAATTCCAAGGTTTTTCAGTTCGTACCATCGTATCGCATATCATTTCATTTCTGCACGGTATCGTTTCTGCGTAAATATTCTGCATCACACAGAAATCCTCCCCGTAGGGACGCCCCTTGCGGGTGTCCTTTTGCTGATCCCTCCTTCCCATTTGACTGCAAAAGGGGTATAATGGTTCCAAGAAAAGTCCTCAAAGGAGGTTGTTCCATGAACCGAACCATCAAATCTTGCCTTTCCCTGCTGATGGCACTTTGCATTCTCATGAGTCTGAGCCCCATGGTATTTGCTGCTGACAATTTGTTCACAGACGTAAAAGCAACCGACTGGTATTACAGCTCCGTCCTGTGGGCGAAGGAGCAAGGAATCACAAGCGGCAAGGGAGAGATGAATTTCGCCCCCAACGAGGGCTGCACCCGCGCACAGGTAGTCACTTTCCTGTGGGCAGCCAACGGCAGACCTCTGCCCCTGCGGAAATGCAATCCCTTTGGGGATGTCTCCCCCGATGCATGGTACGCCACAGCGGTACTGTGGGCAGTGGAAAAAGGCATCACAAGCGGCACATCTTCCGACACCTTCTCCCCCGACGCGGAATGCACCAGAGCACAGATCGTCACCTTCCTGTACGCTGCCGTGGGGAAGCCCAAGGTCACGGGCGTCAGCAGATTCGCCGATGTGGCGGACACGGACTGGTATGCCCGCCCCGTCACATGGGCAATGGAAAACAAGGTAACCAGCGGTATCGGCAACGGCAATTTCGGCCCCGACAACATCTGCACCAGAGCACAGGTGGTCACCTTCCTGTACAAGGTCTATGGCACGCCTCCCACCATTAAGCCCATCATCACCCTGCCCCCTCGTCCCACCATCCGTCCCGTACCCACACCTATACCATCCTTTATCCCCGTCCCCGTTCCCATCACACCGAAACCTATCATCAAATAAACGAAAGCGGACTTCTCACGAAGTCCGCTTCATTTTTTGTATTTCACTTCGGCTGCTTCATGGTCAAGCCGATTCGTTTTTTCTTTTCGTCTACCTCGGTGACCCAGACGGTGACCACATCGCCCACGCTGACCACCTGAGAGGGGTGCTTGATAAACTTATCGCTCATGCGGGAGATATGCACCAGACCATCCTGATGGACACCGATGTCCACAAATGCACCGAAGTCGATGACATTGCGCACAGTGCCTGTCAGCTCCATGCCCACAGCAAGGTCGCTGATGGACAGCACGTCCTTCCGCAGCACGGGCTTGGGCAGCTCGTCGCGGGGGTCACGACCGGGCTTCATGAGCTCGGCAACAATGTCCTGCAGGGTGGGCACACCGATGCCGCACTGCTCCGCAAGCTTCTGCTCACCCATGAGCTTCACCTTGGAGGACAGCAGGCTCAGCTCGCCCTTTGCCACATCCGTCAGATCATAGCCGCACAGCTTCAGCAGCTGCTCTGCTGCGGCATAGCTTTCGGGGTGTACGCCGGTATTGTCCAGTACGTTCTTGCTTTCGGGTACACGCAGGAAGCCCGCGCACTGCTCGTACGCCTTGGGCCCCAGCTTGGGCACCTTCAGCACCTGCTTGCGGGAGGTGAACACGCCGTTTTCCTCGCGGTACTTGACGATGTTCTTTGCGGTAGTGCCGTTGAGGCCCGCCACAGCCTTCAGCAAAGGCGCACTGGCGGTGTTCAGGTCAACGCCTACGCTGTTTACGCAGTCCTCCACAACGCCGTTGAGCGCCTCTGTCAGCCGTGCCTGGGGCATATCGTGCTGATACTGTCCCACGCCGATGGCCTTGGGGTCGATTTTCACCAGCTCCGCCAGAGGGTCCTGCATACGGCGGGCAATGGACACCGCAGAGCGCAGGTTTACGTCAAACTCGGGGAATTCCTCCGCCGCCAGAGGGGATGCGGAATACACGGATGCCCCCGCCTCGTTGACGATCATATAGCTGACTTCGGGCAGCTTGGCGATCATTTCCACGGTCATCTGCTCGGTCTCACGGGATGCGGTGCCGTTGCCGATGGCAATATGCTCTACGCCATGCTTCTTCACCAGACGGGTCAGCTTGTCAATGGCCTCCTGCTTCTTCCGTTCCCCGAAGGTGGGGTATACCACGGTGGTATCCAGCACCTTGCCCGTGCCATCTACAACCGCTACCTTGCAGCCGTTCTTATAGCCGGGGTCCAGACCCATGGTGACCTTGCCCTTTACGGGAGGCTGCATGAGCAGGGGGCGCAGATTCAGTGCGAAGTTGCCGATGGCCCCTTCATTGGCCGCATCGGTGAGCATGGCGCGCATTTCACGCTCCAAGCTGGGCTCAATCAGTCTGCCCCATGCGTCATCGGCGGCACTGCGCACAAAAGCCATGCTTGCGCTGCCGGGGCGCACCACCTGACGGCGCAGGGCAATGAGAGCGGTCTCCTCGTCCAGCGCCGCGCCTACCTTCAGAAAGCCTTCCCGCTCCCCGCGGTTGATGGCCAGCACCTGATGCCCCTGCATCTTGGTCAAAGGCTGCTTGAAGTCGTAGTACAGGCGGTATACGCTGTCCTCCTGCTCCTCGCTTGCCTTGCCGCACTGCAGCTCACCCTTCTTGGTGTACAGCTCACGGAGGTTCTTGCGAATGTCCGCATCGTCGCTGATGATTTCCGCAATGATGTCGGATGCACCTGCCAATGCTTCCTCGATGGTGTTGACGCCCTTTTCCTCGTCGATGTAGTCCGCCGCAGCAGCTTCGGGTGCGGGGCAGTCCTTCTTCTGGGCAAACAGCAGCTCCGCCAGAGGTGCCAGACCCTTTTCACGGGCCACAGTGGCACGGGTGCGGCGCTTCTGCTTGTAGGGACGGTAAATGTCCTCCAGCTCTGCCAAGGTCACTGCGGCATCAATGGCAGCGGACAGCTCCTCGGTGAGCTTCCCCTGATTGTCAATGCCGCTGCGGATCTCCTCTCTGCGCTTGTCCAGATTCCGCAGATACTGCACCCGCTCCTCCAGCTTACGCAGGGTGGTGTCGTCCATGCCCCCGTGGAGCTCCTTACGGTAGCGGGCAATAAAGGGGATGGTGTTCCCCTCATCCATCAGGGCAATGACGTTTTCGATATAGCTTGCGGGCTGATTGAGCTCAGCCGACAAGACCTTGATAATGTCCATAGTAAAATTCTCCTTTTCAAATCGGAGCCTGTATTGTAGCAGATTTTTCCGTCAATGGCAAGTAGGGAGCATTGCCCCGACGGTCCGCAAATCCTCCGCCGCACCTTGTAGGGTCATGTGCGAAAACTTCCTCTGCAAATCCGTTACCGGGCACCCACATAACGATTTACTTCATGTATGCGCGAGCTAAAATCACTTGACATAAAATAGGCAAGGGTGTACAATTAGTTGAATATTTATAACTGCATGGTGGATAGCAGTATTTTTCGATATTTTGATTCGCTACAACGGGTGCGATTTCCCGTTTTATCTTTTCAAAAATATGATATTCGGCATGGGGTCACTATGCCCTTCCATTGCACGCTCCCCTTGGGGAGGGTGCGGCAGTATCCGCCCGAGTTTGTCAGCATCAGACGCGGGAGGATTTTTGTGCGTTGATTTCCCGAAAATCAGCGCAAAACCACCCCTAATTTTAAGAAAAAAGGAGGTGTGTTGCTTACTATGCCTACTCCGATTAAGATCATCCTGGGTCTTGTCGCTGCATTGGTCCTGTGCGCAGTCAGTGCACTGGTCGGCTATAACAGCCGCAAAAAGTTTGCGGAAAAGGAAATCGGCTCCGCTGAGGATGAAGCCAAGCGCATCATCAACGAAGCCATCAAATCCGGCGAAGCCAAGAAGCGTGAGACCGTATTCGAGGCAAAGGAAGAAATACACAAGGAACGCACGGAGCTCGAACGTGAAATCAAGGAGCGCCGCAGCGAAATGTCCAAGCAGGAACGCCGTCTGCAGCAGAAGGAAGAAACTTTGGACCGCAAGAACGACTCTCTGGACAAGAAGAACGAAACTCTGCGTAAGAAAATCGCGGACGCAGAAGCAACACAGGCAGAAATCGAAAAGCTCAAGCAGAGTCAGGTGGAAACCCTGGAGCGCATCTCCGGCTACACCGTAGACGAAGCAAAGGCTATGCTGGTGGCTCAGGTCGAATCCGAGGTCACCCATGAAATGGCTATGAAGGTCAAGGAAGTGGAAGAACGGGCCAAGGAAGAGGCCGACAGTCTGGCACGCGAGATCGTGGCAACCGCTATCCAGCGCTGCGCTGCGGACCACTCCAGCGAAGTCACCGTTTCCGTAGTGCCTCTGGCCAACGACGAAATGAAGGGCCGCATCATCGGTCGCGAAGGCCGCAACATCCGCACCTTCGAAAACCTGACCGGCTGTGACCTGATCATTGACGACACCCCCGAAGCAATCACCATTTCCAGCTTTGACCCCGTTCGCCGCGAGGTTGCTCGCATCGCACTGGAAAAGCTGATCTCCGATGGCAGAATCCACCCTGCACACATCGAAGAAATGGTCGCTAAGGCACAGCGCGAGGTCAACGCGACCATCAAGTCCGAAGGTGAACGCGCAACCTTCGAAACCAACATCCACGGTCTCCACCCCGAGATCATCAAGCTGCTGGGCCGTATGCGCTACCGCACCAGCTACGGTCAGAACGTGCTCAACCACTCCATCGAAGTGGCACACATCTCCGGTCTGATCGCTGCGGAGCTGGGTGTAGACATCCACACCGCAAAGCGCGCAGGTCTCCTGCACGACATCGGCAAGTCCATTGACCACGAAGTGGAAGGCAGCCACGTCAGCATCGGTGCGGAGGTCGCACGCAAGTACAAGGAATCCCCCGCTGTTGTCCACGCTATCGAAGCCCACCACGGGGACGTGGAGGCTCGTACCGTTATCGCCTGCATCGTACAGGCTGCGGATACCATCTCCGCTGCTCGTCCCGGTGCAAGACGTGAAAACATCGAAAACTATGTAAAGCGTCTGGAAAAGCTGGAAGAGATCACCAACAGCTTCCCCGGCATCGCAAACAGCTACGCTATCCAGGCAGGCCGCGAGATCCGCGTCATGGTCGACCCCGAAAAGGTCAGCGAAGACACCATGATCATGCTGGCCCGCGACATCGCCAAGAAGATCGAAGCCGAACTGACCTACCCCGGTCAGATCAAGGTCAACGTACTCCGCGAGACCAAGGCAGTCGATTACGCAAAGTAATATCCACGCCCCCGAGGAAACTCCCTCGGGGGTTTTTTTAATGGGAAAAGCTGCTTTTCGAAAAATAATACACAATGCCAAGAACCCTTCATTTTCGGGAAAAATTCAAGATTAACCAATATTTAGCGGGCATTTATTGAATATTGTGTGAATTAAATCAAAAAAATTTTCATTTTCGTCAAAAAATGTACAAGAAATTCAGGACTTATTCAGTGTATCATGTTATAATACGCGTGTATAATCGTTTTTCGTCTATTAGGAGGGAACCTCTATGAAAATTCTGATTATTGAAGATGAAGTCCTTCTTGCCCAATCCCTGAAGACACTGCTGACAGGCAAGGGGTTTCAGGTGGAGCTTGCATACGACGGTGAGACCGGCCGCGACTATGCGGAGCTGGGCATTTACGATCTGCTGATTTTGGATGTGATGATGCCCGGTTTGGATGGATACGCACTGGCAAGTCAGGTACGGGCCAAGCACTTGGGCACCCCCATTCTCATGCTCACCGCAAAATCCGGTGTAGAGGATCGCATTGCGGGACTCAACGCAGGCGCGGACTATTATCTCACCAAACCCTTCGATACCCGTGAGCTGCTGGCCTGCATCAACGCACTGCTGCGCCGTCAAGGCAATCAAGTGGATGTGGTCACCTTTGGCAATACCGCTCTGGATCTGGGCTCCTCCATGCTCATTTGTGAGGATCGTCGTGTGCGACTGTCTGCCCGTGAATTTGATGTGATGCGCTGTCTCATTCAAGCGGGCGAGCGCAATCTCCCCAAGGAGACCATTCTCTCCCGTGTATGGGGCTATGACTCCAACGCCGTGGAAAATCATGTGGAGGTCTACGTAGGCTTCCTTCGCAAGAAGCTTGCAAGCATCGGCTCCAATGTCAAAATCGTGGCTCTGCGCCGCATGGGCTATCATCTGGAGGTAGATGAATGATGATCAAGCAGCTGCGATTTCGATTTGTCGCGGTGCTCATGCTTGTATCTGTAGGATTTCTCTGCTGTTTTCTGTCCATGATCTATTTCACCACAGCAAGAAATCTGGAAACGGAAAATTTTGAAATGATGCGGTCTGTCAATGTATCCGCCATGCATGGTGGCTTCACACCGAATGCCCCACACACCAACGACAGACTGCATTTTTTTGTTTTGTCCCGACTGAGCAACGGCACTTATCTTGTTACAAGCAACACAGGCTTTGACCTGTCCGACGAAGCACTCCTCCTGCAGCTGTACTCCGAAGCCTCCGCAGACAGCGACGGCAGCGGGATCCTGAAGGAATATTCCCTGCAATACTGTAAGACCCGTGCCTTATACAGGGACAGCTATATTTTCGCGGATATCTCCGACGATTTGGCTGCCCTGCGTTCCCTTCGCTTCAGCTGCATCACCGTAGGTGCAGCAGCCTTTTTCTGTCTCCTATTCCTCAGTGTACTGCTCAGCAAATGGCTGATCCGCCCTGTGGAGCTTGCATGGGAGCAGCAGCGACAGTTTGTGTCCGATGCCTCTCACGAGCTGAAAACGCCTTTGACCGTCATTATGACCAATGCGGAAATGCTCTCCGCCCCCGGGTATAGTCCTGCGGAAAAGGCCGGCTTCGGAGACAACATCCTTACCATGAGCAAACGAATGAAATTCCTCGTGGAAGGAATGCTGGATCTGGCTCGTGTGGATAACGGTGTTGTGAAAGCAGCCATGGAGCCCCTGAACTACTCCCGGCTGGTCGAGCAGTGTGTCCTCCCCTTCGAGCCCCTGTTTTTCGAATCGGATCGACTTCTGGTCACCCAAATCACTCCCAACATTTCTCTCACAGGCAGCCCTGCCCATCTGGCGCAGGTCACAGATATTTTACTGGACAATGCCATTAAATACTCCTACCCCCACACGGAAACCCTGCTCTCCCTGCAGCTGCACGGCAAGTACGCAGTCCTATGCGCAGACAGCATGGGCACTCCCCTTTCCCCCGAAGATCGGGAGCGCATCTTCCGCCGCTTCTACACCGTAGACAAATCCCGCACGGGGGACAGCTGCGGCCTTGGGCTCTCCATAGCCAAGGGCATCGTTGAAGAGCACGGCGGCAGGATATGGGCAGAAAGTGACCACGAACACAACCGCTTCTATGTGAAACTGCCCCTTTGACAAAATTTAAATTAACCCTCCGTTTGTCAAAGACGGAGGGTTTTCTCTCGCAAACACATCTGCATACTCATTCATTTTTATTCACAACGTCATGCATATTTATGCAGTTCTTTTTCTACGTGGGCGCATAAGCATACAGTTTGATATTTAACGGACTTTTCCGTTATTCGTTTTGCATATTGCATAACTTTTATAACAATCCTGTTAAGTTTTTAATCATTATTGACAATTTCCAACCTTGTGCTATGATGGATTCAACAGCAAGATATCCCAAATCAAGCACGAAAGGAAGGACATCGATCATGGGTTTTATGACAGGAAAAACAGTATTGATTACCGGCGGCGGCCGCTCCGTACTCTCCAACGGCAAGTGCGGCTCCATCGGCTACGGCATTGCCACCGCTTACGCTAAGGAAGGCGCAAACATCGCAATTACAGGCAGAAGCATGGATAAGCTCATGGATGCAAAGGAAGAGCTGGAACGTCTGTACGGCGTAAAGGTACTGCCCCTGCAGGCTGACGTCAACGCAGGTCAGGACAACGAAGCGCTGGTCAACCGCACTGTTCGCCGTGTGGTGGAGGAATTCGGCGGCATCGATGTGCTCATCAACAACGCCCAGGCATCCGCATCCGGTGTGCCTCTGGTAGACCATACCACCGAGCAGTTTAATCTGGCCATGTTCTCCGGTCTGTACGCTGCGTTTTACTATATGAAGGCCTGCTACCCCTATCTGGCTATCAGCCGCGGCACCGTCATCAACTTCGCATCCGGTGCGGGTCTGTTCGGCAACTACGGTCAGAGCGCGTACGCAGCCGCCAAGGAAGGCATCCGCGGTCTGTCTCGTGTGGCAGCTACCGAATGGACCAAGGACGGCATCGGCGTATTCGTGGTCTGCCCTCTGGCATGGACCGCACAGCTGGAAAAGTTCAAGAACGAATTCCCCGAAGCATTTGCCGCAAATGTGAAAATGCCTCCCGCAGGCCATTACGGCGACACCGAAACCGAGATCGGCCGTGTATGCGTCATGGTTGCTCACCCCGACTTCAAGTACATGAGCGGTGAGACCCTGACTCTGGAAGGCGGCATGGGCCTGCGTCCTTGATTTTTCAAACCAACCTGTATACAATGAACTTAACCAATAGAAAGGAAGTACCATTATGCGCAAATTGAAGACCATTCAGGATAAGTACCTGCTGAACCACGCTTACGCAACCGATACCCCCGACAAGAGCGGCGCAAACCACTTCTACACCGTTATGGACGCAGAAGACAGACTGATCATGGGCTACATCCGCTTCCAGCAGGGTGCCCGCGGCGGTCTGGTGCCCCCCAACGGTCTCCGTGATGACGACCTGCTGGAGATCGTCCGCGACCGTCTCAAGGGCTTCCAGAGCGGTCCCTTCCCCTGTGAAGAAAACGAAAAGGCTCTGGCAGCCATTGAAGAAGCCCTGACCTGGCTGAAGAAGCGTACCAACGACCGTGCGGATCGCGGCGTTCTGGGCCACGAAGTAAAGTAACTTCAAAAAGCATCTCCTAAGAGATGCTTTTTGAGACGCCCCTGCTAACGCAATGAGCAAGCAGCTCTGCAGCGCGCATAATTGAGCTGCTGATTGCATCCCAATTCCACACTTGCAGAGCTATTTGAATTTTTTGCTTCGTACATGCCGGCGCAAAAAAAATCTAACTTTATTTCCTTCTTGAGAAGGAAACTCTGCGAGGCTTTTTAACTCGCTTTGACTTAATAGGGTAAGGTATTTTACATACATTCACCTCCACAATTTTCCACGAGAGCTGTCGAAGACGCGGCAGCTCTTGTTGCTGTTTCGGTATTGCAATCAATGGCATTTCCATGTACAATATTGCCAAACAACACTGCGAAGGAGACTTCACTATGATTCTTGCAATTGACGTTGGCAATACCCACGTGGTCATGGGTGTCATGGAGGATTTGGAAACCAAGGATATGTTCCGTATGCAGACCGACCCCAAGCGCACGGACTCCGAATATGCCGTTCTCATGAACCAGATGCTCACCTTGGCGGGCTACGACACCAAGGGCTTTGAGGGTGCCATCATCTCCTCCGTAGTCCCTCCCCTCACGGGACTGCTGAAGCGTGCGGTCAAGACCGTCACGGGCTGCAATGCCATGGTCATCGGACCGGGACTGAAAACGGGGCTGAACATCCGCATCGATGACCCCGCCACCTTAGGTGCCGACCTTGTGGTAGGTGCCGTAGCGGCCCTGCACAAATACCCTGCCCCCCTGATCGTCATCGATATGGGTACCGCCACCACGGTCACCTGCATGGATAAAAACGGCAGCTTCATGGGCGGTGCCATTATGGCCGGCGTAAACCTCGCTCTCAACGCTCTCAGCAGCGGCACCAGCCAGCTTCCCGCCATTGACCTGAACTATACCGGCAAGGCCATCGGCACCAACACAATCGATTGTATGCGCTCGGGTGCGGTATACGGCACCGCGGGGATGCTGGACGGGCTCATTGAGCATATGACAGCGGAGCTGGGCGGCAGCGCAACGGTCGTAGCCTGCGGCGGACTTGCCCCCATGGTCATCCCCCACTGCAAGCACAAGATCCATTTGGAGGACGACCTGCTGATGCTGGGTCTGGGCCTGATCTACAAGAAGAACGCAAAGAAATAAACCATCACCCCAATTCCATGGAATTGGGGGTAAGCTTCTCTCTTCTCTCAATCACACAATAGCAAAACACCACCCCTTTGGGGTGGTGTTTCGTTCAGACTGTCAAAGAATGCTTCGCAGAATTTCGTCCGTAAGGACGAAACAAAGTAGAATTCATTTTTCGCGCCGGCATGTACGAAGCGAAAAATACAAATAGGGCTGCAAGTGTGGAATTTGTTCGCGTTCCGCGAACAAATTATGCGCGCGGCAGACCTGCTTGCCCATCGCGTAAGCGG
>JAFQDR010000280.1 GCA_017415945.1 Oscillospiraceae bacterium | reverse complement strand
GGTCTTCGGGAACAAGCGTATCTACATCGATAACATATGCGTCGTTACGACCGTTCTTTCTCCATCGTTCCATAAGAACACCCCCTGTTTCTTCTATTATACCAGAAACAGAGGGTGTGGTCTATTTTTTTGACAGGCTGTCAAAAAGGCTGCTCCGAAAGGAGCAGCCTTTTTGTATGTATTACAATGCTTCGATGTCGTCGGGGTAGAAGGCGGTTTGCAGGAATACGATCAGCGGGGGAAGGCTCATAAACTGCAGCATGACCCCCGGCCATGTGTTCAGCACAGCGGATTTGAAGGCCTCGATGGAGAAGGTCACGGGGGAGATCGTGGCGAAGAACACCATTGCTGCGCCCCATGCCACACGGCCCGCAACCATAGCCAAGACCAGATCCAAAAATACGTTGCCCGGAGACTTGCGGGGGTCGTTGGCCTCCAGTCCGCATACGAAGCCATATACCCCCAGCTCGAGGCACATTGCCACCGCTTCGGGATACATGGCGGGCATACCGAACATGAGGCTCCGAAGCACGGGGGCGGTCACACCTACGGCTACCCCCCATGGAGCGCCGCACATCATGCCGCAGACCATGACGGGGAAGTGCATCAGACAAAGCATCTGATTCACTTGGGGATTGTGTGCCGTCAGCAGCGGCAGCAGGAAGCAGCAGGCCAGACACACCGAGGCAAAGGTCAGCTTTTGGTTGTTGGACATGAGGAATCACCCACCAAATTCCGAAATTTCATAGGTTTATTGTAGCAAAAATCGTGGGACGTTGCAATGAGAAATCCCCTGTGATACAATGAGAACAAATATTTTTGGAGGAAGATCCATGACTGCACAGCCCATTACCCTTCGAATGGCAAGCCCTGCCGATGCACCCGTTTTGCTGGACATCTATGCCCCCTATGTGCGGGAGACTGCCATCAGCTTTGAATATGAGCCCCCCTCCGAGATGGAGTTTGCGGGGCGCATCCGTGAGGTGCTGGAAACCTTCCCCTATCTGACGGCGGTGCGAGGGGAGGAAGTCTTGGGCTATGCCTATGCCCATCCCTATGGGGTGCGAAAGGCCTACAGCCACTCTGTGGAGCTGAGCGTGTATATTCGCCGTGACTGCCGCGGTTTGGGCATCGGGCGTATGCTGTATGCTGCCATGGAAGTGCTGCTGAAGGCCCAGAACATCACCAATCTGTATGTACTGGTGGCGGGAGTGGATGTGGAGGATGAGTACCTGACCCACGACAGTCAGAAGTTCCACTTGGCTATGGGCTACGACTATGTGGGAAAGCTCCACAAGGCGGGCTACAAGTTCGGACACTGGTATGATATGATCACTATGGAAAAAATCATTGGGCCCCATCCCGAGCACACCCAGCCGGATGTAGTGCCCTGGTTTGCGCTGCATGACGAAGTATTCAAGCAGGCGGAGGTAGCAAAATGATATTCGAAACAAGACGACTGTTTCTGCGCCCTTGGGAGGAATCCGACGCAGAGGATTTATACGAATACGCAAAAGACCCCCGTGTGGGTCCCGCTGCGGGCTGGCCTGTGCACACAAGTGTGGAAAACAGCCGTGAGATCATCCGCAATGTGCTGTCCGCACCCTACACCTACGCCATGGTGCTGCAGGAAACGGGACAGGTGATCGGCAGCATCGGGCTGAAATTCGGAAAGGACAGCAGTCTGAACCTTCCCACGGGGGAAGCGGAGGTGGGCTACTGGATCGGTGTTCCCTATTGGGGACAGGGTCTGACCACGGAGGCGCTGACCTATATACGGGACTTTGCCTTCCGTGAGCTGAAGCTTGACAAGCTGTGGTGCGGCTATTACGAGGGCAACGAGGCATCACGGCGGGTACAGGAAAAGTGCGGCTTCCTGCACCGTTTTACAAACGTGAACACCTATGTGCCCTTGCTGGATACCCGCAGAAATGAACGGATGTCCATGATCAACTATCACGAATGGCTGGGTATCCAATTGTATTTGGAAACACACCCCAAGACCTAAAATAAACGCCCTTGTTTCAAAAAACAGGGGCGTTCCGGACTGTCAAACAAGTGAAATGGTATGCGTTAATAAGGCCCTCCGACCATAAGGAGGGCTGTCAGCCGAATGGCTGACTGGGTGGTCGAAATACTTAAACCATGGCTAAATCGAGTAGTGTTGCTAAATATTAATTCGACCACCCCGCCCACTAAGGTGGGCACCCCTCCTTATTGAAGGAGGGGCTATCGCTTTCTTTGACACACTCAAACGCCCTTGTTTTTCGAAACAAGGGCGTTCAGACTGTCGACAAAGCTTCGCAGAATTTCGTCCGTAAGGACGAAACAAAGATCAAATCATTTTTTGCGCCGGCATGTACGAAGCAAAAAATACAAATAGCGGTGCAAGTGTGGAATTTGTCTGCCTTTGGCAGATTAATTATGCGCGCAGCAACGCTGCTGTGCCATCGCCCATAGGCGGGGCAATCTCATTGACAAAGTCATTCAGACTTTGTCAATGATTTGAACGCCCCTGTTTTTCGAACAGAGGCGTTTGTTTTATTTCAGCAGCTTGCCGCTGTTGACGAGGCTTGTGTTGTACAGGAACAGAACATCCTGATCGGTGAACTCCACAAATTTGCCAACATTGATGCTTGCCAGATAGCGCAGGTCAATGAGGGTGATCTTGTCGTAGCCCTCCATGAGCAGAGGTGCCAGTGAGGAGGCAAAGGAATCTCGGAAGATGATGAGCTCCCTGCCTGTGTTGCCCTTGGGATTTTCCACGGTCACCAGACCCAAAGGCCCGCCCAGATAGATGTTGTAGCCGTCAATCTCCTCAAAGTCGGCTTCGTCGTACATGGGCTTTTCCCCACTCAGCTCGGGGGCGGTGACGATGCAGCCATCGGTGGTGTCATTGGACAGAGTGGTCAGCACATCGGGGTCAATGTTCAGTGCGGACTGTCCGTAGTAGGAGCCGTAGAAGGGATTGTAAGAGGTTTCGGACATTTCGGACAAGTCAGTAGGAGTGAATTCGAAATCCTTCGCCATGGCATCCACAACGCTTTGCAGGCACTCCTGCTTCCAGTGCAGGTCTGTGCGGTAGTAGTCGTCTATGGTCAAGTCTGCGAAATGGGACATCCCGTAGAAATCAATGTCCTCGTGGAGCCCCTCCGCCAGCAGCTCGCACAGCTTATCGTAGTCCATGGAGGGGTAGCCGTTGTTGTGGGCGGCGAAGTAGTTCTTGTCGGGGATCAGAGAGAAGCTGACATTCATGCCCTGCAAATACATCTCGTAGATCTTGTTGGTATTGGCGAGGAATGCATCCACTTCCTCTTGCTTGATGGTGCTGTCCAGCTTGCACACATGGTCATCCACAAGATAGATGCCGTTGTTGTCGGACTGCTTGTATACATCAAAGTGCCATGCAGCCTTGAGAGAGCGGATGGTGTCACGGAGGGGGAACTGATCCAGCAGATAGTCCTCCAGATCCTCACCGAATTTGCCGTTCATCAGGGCTTGCACGGAGAATTTGGGCAGCTGCTCCAAGGGTCTGCGCTCGCTGACGGAAATATCCTTGTCGGGGGTCAGCAGGTGGCCCACAGAGAACAAGGCAATCATCAGAATAAATGCGGCGGAGGTCAAAATATTGCGTAATTTCATATTTGTACCTCCTTAGAATCTAAAGTACAGGAAGGGGTTGAAGCTGCCGTCTACCAGATAGGCGGTGGACAGAAGCAGCAGACCCGCTGTCATAAGCGGTTCCAAAATCACCACGGCCTTGGTGCCCTCGATTCTACGTCCCAGCTTGGCGATAATGGGGGTGGAGCCTATGGCTGCGATCAACAAAATCACGGCGTAGCTCTTAAGGTAGTAGGCTGTGGCGGCATTGGTGAGGGCAGCGCCCCCGAACATGATGCCCAGTGTGCCAAGAACGTCAATGCCCCGGAACAGGGTGAACATGATGAGGGTCACGAAAATTTGATACACATACCGCAGGGGACCTATGCGATCCAGAAGCTTGCCCAAGAAAAACTTTTCCGCAAGCAGAATGAGCCCGTAGCCCACGCCCCATGCCACAAAGTTCCATGCGGCGCCGTGCCAAAGACCTGTCAGCGCCCAGACCACCATGACGTTTAAGATCCAACGGCGATTGGAGCAGCGGTTGCCACCCAGAGGGATGTACACATAGTCGCGGAACCAGAAGCTCATGGTCATGTGCCAGCGGCGCCAGAACTCGGTGATGGAGGCGGAGCAGAAGGGGTGACGGAAGTTTTCGGGGAAGGTAAAGCCCAGCATATGTCCCAGACCGATGGCCATGTCACTGTAGCCGGAGAAGTCGTAGTAGATCTGCAGGGCGTAGGCTGCGGCAGCGACCCACGCAAATAGCACGGTGGGTTCCGCTGCGCCGTGGTATTGGCTCACCAGCTCACCCAAGAGGTTGGCGATCAGCACTTTTTTGCCCAGCCCTACGGAAAAGCGGCGCACCCCAAGGGCGAAGCGGTCAAGGGTCAGGATGCGGGCCTTCAGTTCCGCATCCACGTCGGTGTAGCGCACGATGGGGCCTGCTACCAGCTGGGGGAACAGGCAGACGTAGGTGGCAAAGCTGTGGAAGCTGCGCTCGGCGTGGGCCTCTCCCCGATAGACATCGATGGAATAGCTCATGGTCTGGAAGGTGAAGAAGCTGATGCCGATGGGCAGAGGCAGATGGGTCAGAGGAATGGCGGTGCCCAAGAGGCTGTTGACCGTGCCGATGAAGAAATCTGTGTACTTGAAGATGCCCAGCATCCCCAGATTGATGGCAATAGAGCTGATGAGGGCGTATTTGGCCTGCTTGGTGCCCCGATGGGACTCGATGTACAGCCCGTGGAAATAGTCCGACACAGAGGATAAAATCAGCAGCAGGATGTACTTCTGTTCCCCGTAGAAATAGAACAGCAGACTGGCAATGAGCAGCACGGTGTTCCTGTATTTTTTTGGTACTGCATAATACAGCAGCAGGGTCACAGGCAGGAACAGATATAGAAATACAATGCTTGAAAAGAGCATGAAATTCTCCTTGAACGTAAATAGTAACCATAGCATAACCGATTTTGCGGCAATGCACAATGGATAGACTGAAAATAGGGATAAAAGTTCCGTAAAAAAGCCTTCGGATTTTCCGAAGGCTTTTTGAAGGTGATTAGTCAACGTTGACGGTGGAAGCGAACAGATAGAAAAGATCTTCCAAGGCAGCTGCGTCCTTCCGATAGCAGCCAAACTGAACAACCCAAAAGGCATCGCTGCCTTTATAGCAGTAGGAGTAGTAGCGGAGTCCGTCGGTGTCATTCACATAGAACCAAAGGTCATCCACTTGTTGCGGCTCAATATCGGTGTGTCCGTTGTTGGCGATGACATTTTGTATATACTCGGACAGGGGGCGTTCGGCCAAACCTTCCTCCAAGGAGAAAGGCTCTTTGAGAACCATGACACCGCAATAGTCGGTTACATAATATGCATCAAACCCCACTTGGCTTTCCATTTCCACAAATTCATCGGTCAGGGTAATGCACAATCCATCCTTGGAGAATTCTTTTGTCTCACCAATGGAGCTTGGAATGAACAAAACGTTATTCCTGATAAATAAAACAGCGGCGATTATCAGAATGAACATGATGAGAATAACGGCGAGTGTTTTTTTCTTCATAAAGCAGAACCTCCTTGTTTGATGATGGATGATGCGGGATTTTGGATACAGTATAGCATAGCATGATACCATCCGTCAAATAAGCGGGGCGGCAAAGTATACACCTGGCAAGGAAGTTTGCGAGGTAAAATATAGATTAGTAGATAGTGGGTGAAGGAAGGGTTCTCAAGGGAAACCATGGTTGGTTTCCCTTGAAATCGCGTCGGCGTAAGCCGATATCGTGTTTCAGCAGAAACACGCGCGATTAACAGGGAATGAAGGATTCGAACGATTTGTGCCCTTCGGGCAAAATCGTGAACCGAGATGTCCCCACTCGCTCGCCCCTTGCGGGGCAACCGCTCGGGGATGACAATGTGAGGGTTCGAATCCCTGCACCCATAGGAACACAAAAAAATAAGGTCTCCAGCTCTCACTGAAGACCTTTGGCAGGGGATGAAGGATTCGAACCCTCACAAACGGAGTCAGAGTCCGGTGTGCTACCATTACACAAATCCCCTTCGAACAAAAATTATTATAACACAAAAGTTCTGAATGTCAACACTTATTTTTTGGAAATGAGAAAAATTTTGAGAATATATTTTGGGGCAGATATGTTGGATATGGTGAAAAAGGCTCTCCTTTTAAGGAGAGCTGGCATTTGTGAGCTTGCGAACAAATGACTGAGAGGTAATCAAAACGGCGGCTAAAGGAGCAGTGTCGTTACCGTGCCTCATCAAAACAAACTGTATCATGTACCTACGAGTTAAAACCTCTCCGTCTTTTGCCTGCGGCAAAATCCACCTCCCCTTAAAAGGGGAGGCCTATTCAAGCCGTACGAACGAAAAACGGAGAGCATTGTGCTCTCCGTTTGATGTGTCTTTCTTACTTGCCCAAATAGCTCAGCAGCAGCTCCTGCAGCAGCTCGTCTCTGTCGATGCGGCAGATCAGGGCGCGGGCATTGTTATAATTGGTGATGTAGGTGGGGTCTTCGGAAATGATGTAGCCCACCAGCTGATTGATGGGATTGTAGCCCTTTACCAGCAGTGAATCGTATACCGAGGAAAGTATTTCTTTTGTCTCGGTCTTTTTATCCAACGCAGGAAACTTTCTGGTCTCGTCTTTCATCAGTATACCTCCTTTAGAATTTGACGATTTGATGGCTCTATCATACAGCAAAATTCCCCCGTTGTAAAGTGAAAAAATTTAAGAATTCTTACAAATTTGTTTCAATTTGTATAAAAACAGAGAAACACAGCCGCCCTTGTGGAGCGGCTGTGTAGAAAAATGTCGGATTTTAGCGCAAAACTGCGTTGTATTCCGCTTCCAGTGCAGCAAGAATCTTCTTGACGGAGGCTTCTGCTTCTTCACCGGTGAGAGAGCGATCCTCTGCACGGAGGGTCAGGTTGAAGGCCACGGATTTCTTGCCTTCCGCTACGCCCTTGCCCTGGTATACGTCGAACAGGTCGCAGCATTCCAGACAATTGCAGCCGCTGTCCTTGATGCACTTGATGAGCTTTGCTACGGGGATGGCAGCGTCGCAGACCACGGCGATGTCACGGGTGGAGGCGGGGAACTTGGGCAGGGGACGGTAAACAGGCAGGCCGCCCTTGACCTCCAGCATGGCCTCGAAGCTCAGCTCTGCGCAGTAGATCTCTGCGTCTACGCCGTAGTTTGCGGCAACTGCGGGGTGGATCTGACCGAATACGCCGATTTCCTTGCCCTGTGCAAAGACCTTAGCGCAGCGGCCGGGGTGGTAGGAGGGGTTGGCGGTTTCCGCTTCGAACCATACGTCTTCGGTGTGGAACTGCTCAAACAGGGTTTCGATAACGCCCTTCATATTGAAGAAGTCCATATCGCTGCCGTATGCCCCCAGAGACAGGATGCGGGGTTCCTTTGCCAGGAACTCGTTTTCCTGCTTCAGGTAGATCTTGCCGATCTCGTACAGCTTTGCGCTCTTGTTGCGGTAGTTGTAGTTGCGGGCAATGATCTCCAGCATGGAAGGCAGGGTGGTGGTACGCATGATGGAGGTATCCTCACCCAGAGGATTCAGGATCTTGTAGGAATCACGCTTGGGAGAGTTTTCGGGCAGGTTGATCTTATTGTAGTAGTTGGGGCTGATGAAGGAGTAGGTGATGATCTCATCGTAGCCGCAGGCACGGCATGCTGCACCCAGCTCCATTTCAAACTTCTGCTTTTCGGTATAGCCGCCTGCGCTGACCCCTGCGGGAGCCATCTGGTTGGGGATATTGTTGTAGCCGAAGAAACGTGCCACTTCCTCCGCAATGTCGGAGTAGTGCTCAACGTCGGTACGCCAGGAGGGAACGGTGATCTCGTCGCCGCTGACCTCGAAGCCCAGCTGCAGCAGGTAGCCGATCATTTCTTCCTTGGAAATGTCGGTGCCCAGCAGCGCATTGATCTTTGCGGGTTCCAGCATGAGCTTGGCGGCTTCACGCTTGTTGGGCATTACGTCGATGATGCCTTCCACGACCTCGCCAACGCCCAGCAGCTCAACCAGCTCGCAGGCGCGCTGCACAGCCAGCATGGTGTTTTCCACGTCCAGACCCTTTTCAAAGCGTGCGGACGCATCGGTACGCATACCCAGAGCGGTAGCGGTGCGGCGGGTGGTGGGGCCGTGGAAGTTTGCGGATTCGAACAGAACCATAGCGGTGTCACCGACGATTTCGGAGTTTGCGCCGCCCTTGATGCCTGCAACGGCAACGGGCTTGTTTTCGTCGGCGATGACCAGCATATTGGGGGTCAGCTCACGGGTAACACCTTCGATGGTGGTCAGGGATTCCCCATCCTTTGCGCGGCGAACGATGATGTGGCCGCCGTCAACGCAGCTGAAGTCAAATGCGTGCATGGGCTGACCCAGTTCCAGCATAACATAGTTGGTGATGTCTACGATGTTGTTGATGGAGCGCATACCTGCAGCGCGAAGACGTTCACGCATCCACAGGGGGGAGGGTGCGATCTTTACATTCTTTACCAGACGAGCGGTGTAGCGGGGGCACAGATCTGCGTCGTCGATGGTGACGGAAGCATACTTGTTGATATCGTCGCCGGCTTCGGCCTTCACCACGGGGGTGTGGAGCTTCAGGGGCTTGTTGAAGGTAACAGCGGCTTCACGAGCCAGACCCTTCATGCACAGGCAGTCGGGGCGGTTGGGGGTGATCTCAAATTCCACGATGCTGTCGTCCCCGCCGATGATGGACTTAATGTCCTGACCGGGGGTGAGGGTACCCTGCAGCTCGGGGTCGTCGCTGAGGATGAGAATGCCGTCTTCTATGGCATAGGGAAAGTCGTGAACGGTCAGGTTCAGCTCCTTCAGAGAGCACAGCATACCGTTGGACTTTTCACCGCGGAGCTTGCCCTTGGTGATGTGGATGCCGCCGGGCAGGTAGGAATTGTGCTTTGCAACGGGAACGTAGTCGCCTACCTTTACGTTCTGTGCGCCGGTGACGATCTGCACGAGTTCATCCTCGCCCAGATCCATCTGGCAGATCCACATGTGGTCGGAGTTGGTGTGGCGGGTGATTTCCTTCACCAGACCTACCACAACATTTTTGATTTCAGCACCGGGATCGGTGGTGACTTCTACCTTGGAGCCGGAAATGGTCATTGCCTCGGCAAAGTCGTGTGCGCCCACTTCGGATACGGGCAGCTCTACAAATTCATTCAGCCATGTTCTGGAAAGCAACATGATATTTCGGTCTCCTTTCTTTAGAATTGCTTCAGGAAGCGTTCATCGTTTTCGAAGATGAGACGCAGGTCGTTGATCTTATATTCGCCCATTGCCAGACGTTCCAGACCCATACCGAATGCCCAGCCGGAGTATTCATTGGGGTCAATGCCGCAGCCGGACAGAACCTTGGGGTGAACCATGCCTGCGCCCAGAATTTCGATCCAGCCTTCGCCCTTGCAGGTGGGGCAGCCCTTGCCGCCGCACTTGTGGCACTGAATGTCCATTTCGCAGCTGGGCTCGGTGAAGGGGAAGTGGTGGGGACGGAAGCGGGTGACGGTGCCTTCGCCGTAGATCTGCTGTACAACCAGATTCAGGGTCGCCTTCAGGTCAGCCATGGTAATGCCCTTGTCGATGACCATGCCTTCGATCTGATGGAACATGGGGGAGTGGGTAGCATCCACTTCGTCCTTGCGGTATACACGGCCGGGAGCCAGCATACGGATGGGCAGAGAGTGGGTTTCCATGGTGCGCACCTGCATGGGAGAGGTCTGGGTACGCAGCAGGTACTTGCTGTCTTCTGTGAAGTAGAAGGTGTCGGTCCACTCTCTGGAGGGGTGACCTTCTTCGATGTTCAGCTTGGTGAAGTTGTAATCAGCCAGCTCGATTTCGGGACCGTCCACGATCTCGAAGCCCATGCCGATAAAGATTTCCTTGACCTGATCCAGTACGTTGTACATGGGGTGCTTGCGGCCCATAGCCTGCTTCTTGCCGGGCAGGGTCACGTCCAGCGTTTCGCTCAGCAGCTTCTGCTCCAGTGCCTTTGCGGCAACTTCCTGCTTCTTGGCTTCCAGAGTGGATTCCAGCTCTGCGCGGATTTCATTGGCCAGCTGGCCCATTACGGGACGTTCTTCCGCGCTCAGCTTGCCCATCTGCTTCAGAACGGCGGTCAGCTCGCCCTTCTTGCCCAGATACTTCACACGCAGCGCGTCCAGTGCGGCAGCATCCTGTGCGGCTGCCAGTTCCGCAACAGCGTTTGCACGCAGTTCACTCAAACGAGTTTTCATCTTATTTTATCCTCCATTTCGGGGTTAATTTACTAAGTTTGATGGTTTTTGGGTATAAAAAAACTTCCGTTCCCAATCATAGGGACGAAAGCACTTCTTCCGCGGTACCACCCACATTCGGCCATAGCATGACCGCTCTTTGTGTCGGGATAACGGTCGACTTGCCGCCGAGGATTGGTCGGACTCACGGGCGAACTAAGCGAGTCCTGCAACGGGACGCTCACAGCCTACGACGTCCTTCTCTGAGTTGCAACCGCATCGCTATCTTCCCGATCACAGAGATATTGTATGCAATAACTATTCTTTTATAGCATAATTCGGGGAATTTGGCAATAGAATTGATTTCAAATTGACTTATTTTTTTGCCGATACTATAATATAGTATTGTGAAAGGCGGTGACGGCGGGGTGCGTGAGGTCATACCAATGACAGCGGAGCAGGTGAGACTGCCTGTGCGGAAGCGGGATACCCACAAAAGTGATTACGGTAAGCTGCTGATTTTGGGAGGCTGCGTGGGGTATACGGGGGCGGTGAGCCTTTGCGCCCGCGGTGCCCTCCGCAGCGGAGCGGGGCTGGTCAGCGTCGGCGTGCCCGAGGACATTTACCCCATCATCGCCGTGAAGCTGGAGGAAGCTATGCCCTTCCCTATGCATCGTCCTTTGCTGTTTGAAGATATTTCCGAGAGGCTTGCCGCAAGCACTGCCTGTGTCATCGGCCCCGGTATGGGGCGCAGTGAGGATTCTCAGGCATTTGTCCGCGCTGTGCTGCAAAACATCCAAATCCCCACGGTGGTGGATGCGGATGCCCTGTTTGCGGTGAAGGACATCCCCGAGCTGCTGCGGGGGAAAATCATCACCCCTCACGCAGGGGAGTTTGCCCGATTGGGCGGCAATGTGACGGGGGACAGGATCGAGGATGCAGCGGTATTTTCGGAAACATACGGCTGTGTTGTGGTGCTGAAGGGACATGAAACCGTGGTGGCCTTCCCCGAGGGCAAGGTGTATATGTGCCCTGTGGGAAATCCCGGCATGGCAACGGGCGGCAGCGGCGATGTGCTGGCAGGCATCATCGGCGGACTGCTGGGGCAGCTGCCCATGGAGCAGGCTGTGGTGTACGGCGTGTGCATCCACGGAGGAGCGGGAGATCTGTGCGCTCACGAGCTGGGGGAATACTCCATGCTCCCAAGCGACATGATCGAAGCATTGCCGAGGGTCATGAACAGTATGGTAAGGTGAGGTGTTGTTATGTATACAATGTCTAATCCGAAGCTTACTAAAATCGCGCAAAATATGCGAAAGCATATGACAAAAGAGGAATGCAAGCTATGGTTTGAGTTTCTTCAGCCTTTGCCTATGGTCGTTAAAAGACAGCGGGTGATAGGAAATTACATTGTGGATTTCTATTGTCCTGCGGCAAAATTGGTGATTGAAGTTGACGGCAGCCAGCACTATGAGATACAAGGCAAAATAAAGGATCAACAAAGAGATTCTGATTTGGAAGCATTTGGTTTGAAGGTTTTACGGTATTCCAACTACGATGTAAATCACAGTTTTGAAGCGGTATGTGATGATATTTGGCGGCAATTGAAGTTGCGCACCGAAGAAAAATAGACGGCTTGTGCTGCAATCAGGAGTGCCTTCCCCTGGATAGGGGAAGGGGGACCGCTCGTCAAAGTTGTATGGTAGGAACTTTGACAGACCCCCGCGCATTATGCGGGGGCCGCGGTGGAAGAGGTCGAATGAAAACCGCGAAGCGCACGATATGGAAAACAAAGCGAAATCGCCGAAGATCGGAATGCAACGAAGGTAATATCGCAGACCTCCTCAGTCATCCGCTCGCAGGCTCGCGTCTGCCAGCTCCCCCTAAAAGGGGAAGCCACACCTTAGAGTGAACGCACAGCGAGTGAATAGAAGCGTCAGAGTACAAAGACGGAGTACCTTCCCCTGGATAGGGGAAGGGGGACCGCTTGCGGTGGAAGAGGTCGAAATCAAAACCGCGAAGCGCACAATATGGAAAGGTAGCATCTTATGCGGAAGCTGATTTGTTCCGCACTGATGATAAACTGTTTGGTGCTTACTGCCTGCGCAAGCCCCGAACAGCAGGTACGGGCCTATAGCGATGCCCTATGCCATGCGGCATCGGCCCGCATGACCGCGCAGGTACAGGCAGACCACGGGGATACCTTGGAATGCTATACATTGGAATACAATTATGACGGCAGTGAGTGGACGGCCATGGTCACCGCTCCCGATGTGCTGACGGGCATTACCGTGCACATGGACGGGGACGGCTCGGCGCTGGAATATGACGGGGTCATGCTGGCGGCGGGGGATATCCTCAGCAATGGGGTCACCGCTGTGGGCTCGGTGCCCTTGATTTGGGAGACCCTGCGCACAGGCAGCATGGACAGCGTGTGGGCAGAGGGAGAGCTCCTTGCGGGCAGCTACGTCTATGACGATACCATTGGTATGCGCCTGTGGTACGATACTGAAGGGCTCCCCGTGGCGGCGGAGCTTACGGAAAACGGCATCGGCAAGGTCAGCTGCCATTTTACAAATGCAGAGATAGAGGTCGGCAGAAATGGAACGACAGACAAAACGGACTTGGGCGGAGATCAGCCTGAGCAATCTGGAACATAATGTGAATCAGCTGCGCAGCCGCCTTCCCGCGGGCTGCCGCTATCTGGGTGTGGTGAAGGCCAATGCCTATGGGCACGGGGCGGTGCCCATTGCCCGAAAGCTGCAGGAAATTGGGGTGGAGCACCTTGCGGTTGCCAGCTTCGATGAGGCTGCGGAGCTGCGTGAGGCAGGTATCACCGCACAGATCCTGATTTTGGGGCCCTCCCCCGCATGGCTGGCAAAGGACATTGCGGCCTTGGGGAATGTGGTGCAGGCGGTTGGCAGCCTGTATCTGGCGGAAGCGCTCTCCGAGGCAATCGGGGAGGGAACGCTGCCTGTGCATTTGAAGCTGGACACGGGCATGAGCCGCACGGGCTTCCCCGTACACCTGCCCCATGGTCTGGGGGATGCGGAGCGGGCTATGGCACTGAAGGGCTTGGATGTGCAGGGCATATTCACCCACTTTGCGGTGTCCGACGATCGGACGGAAAGCTTCACCCAGATCCAGTTTTCACGCTTTACCCATGCGGTGGAGCATTTGGAACAGCTGCGCGGGGCACGCTTCCCCATTCGCCACTGCACCAACAGCGGGGCTATGGTGAACTTCCCCGACACCTATATGGACATGGTGCGCCCGGGGCTTGCCCAATACGGACTGTACCCCACACAGGAGCATGGGGGCTTGGAGTTACGTCCTGTGATGAAGCTTATGACCCGCGTGGCGGCCATCACCGACCATGTGGAGGGGGACACCGTCAGCTATGGCAGAACCTATACCTGTGAGGGGGCCTGCCGCTTCGGGGTGCTGCCCATCGGGTATGCGGACGGTCTGCACCGCAGCCTGTCGGGAGAGCTGGATGTGTTTATCGGCGGGGAGCGAGCCCATCAGTGCGGTCGCATCTGCATGGATATGTGCATGGTGGATATTACCCATTTGCCTCACGTACAGGTGGGGGATGCGGTGGAAATCTTCGGTGAGCTGCAGCGGGTGAATGAGCTTGCGGCCATTGCGGGCACCATTCCCTATGAACTGCTGTGCGCGGTGAGCCCCAGAGTGCCACGGGTATATTCGTCGGAAAAGTCATTCTGACTTTCCCGACGAGCTTGCCCCTGCTGACGCAATGGGCGTGGCAGCGCTGCTGCGCGCATAATTAGGATGCTTTAGGCATCCTAATTCCACACTTGCAGAGCTATTTGTATTTTTCGCTTCGCGCATGTCGGCGCGAAAAATGGATTATATTTTATTTCGTCCGTAAGGACGAAACTCTGCGAGGCTTTGGACGAGGAAACTTGTGGGAAATGCAGCGACGGGAGACGAGATGTATATTTTTCATCCGAGTGTGGGAGAATACCATTGCGCAAACATAGTATGGAATGGGCAGCCCATCATCGGAGATGAAAACAGTGAGTATCATAAAACGAGGCGATATCTATTACGCAGACCTGAGCCCTGTGGTCGGCAGTGAGCAGGGAGGGATGCGGCCTGTATTGATCGTGCAGAACGACACAGGCAATAAACACAGTCCCACCGTCATTGCGGCGGCCATTACGTCCCAGACGGGGAAAGCCAAACTGCCGACACACATTGAGCTGTCGGGCCACAGCGTGGGACTCACCCGAGACAGCGTGATTTTGCTGGAGCAGATCCGTACCTTGGACAAATCCCGACTGCGGGAGAAAATGGGGCGGCTGGACGGGGAGACCATGACCCGTGTGGACAATGCCATTGCGGTGAGCTTTGGTCTGTAACAACATAAGAAGCATAATGAAAACCGCTTGCTCGTATAATGGAGCAGGCGGTTTTTGCTGCATAGTAAATGTAGGGCGGGGGCTTGCTCCCGCCGCTTTTTGGTTAACATCGGCAGTGGATGTGGTGCGGTACGGCGGGAGCAAGCCCCCGCCCTACAGGTGCGGAGGGAAATATGGAACAATTACCCATTATCATAGACGGCAAGACTCTTGGGCAGCTCACTGTCCGACGGGAGGGGGCCTATGTGGTATGCCGCGGTCATGCCCAATGGAATGGGGAGGGCCTGCTGCGGCTGTGGCTGTACGGCAGGGGGGAGCCTTTATATGTGGGGGTACTGCAGCCCGACGGCACGGTGCGGAAGCGGTTCAGCCTTTCGGAATTCGGGCGCACGGGCGGCGGCTATACCCACTGCGGCAATCAGCCTCAATCCAAGGAGGAGACACCGAATGAAACGGACACCATCTGGTATTTGCAGCCCGACGGTACCCTGCGCTGCGGGCGGTATATTGCTTTTCCTGCGGATGGGGTGCGACTGCCCCGCGGCTGCGGCGGTGTGCGGCGGGTCATCGAGGGGCGGGAGTATGTGATTTTTCCTTGTTGAGGGGATGACTTGGGTGTGGTATAATAGACACAAGAAAACCAAAGCCAAGGAGGAACCTACCATGTTGATGTCTGAAGTGATTGCCAAGAAGCGGGACGGCGGCAAGCTGACCCAAGAGGAGATCCATTTTGTCATAGACGGCTATACCAAGGGAACCATCCCCGATTATCAGGTGTCCGCATTTTTGATGGCGGTGTTCTTCCAAGGCATGGACGCCGAGGAGACTTTGCACCTGACCATGGAAATGGTGAACTCCGGGGAGACTCTGGATTTGAGCGGGGTCACGGGGGTCACTGCCGATAAGCACTCCACAGGTGGTGTAGGGGATAAGACCAGTCTGGTACTGGTACCCATGGTAGCATCCCTTGGGGTGAAGATGGCCAAGATGTCGGGCCGCGGTTTGGGGCATACGGGCGGCACTTTGGATAAGCTGGAAAGCATCCCCGGCTTCTCCATCGATGTGCCCCGTGACAAATTCATGGAACAGCTGGACAAGGTGGGCATGGTCATTGCGGGACAGACCGCGGACTTGGTGCCCGCGGACAAGAAGATGTATGCCCTCCGTGACGTGACCGCCACCGTCAACTCCATTCCTCTCATCGTCAGCTCCATTATGTCCAAGAAGCTGGCTGCGGGGGCAAAGACCATCGTGCTGGATGTGAAGGTGGGCAAGGGATCCTTTATGAAGACCGAGGCGGATGCCCGTGTGCTGGCGCAGAGCATGGTGGATGTAGGCAGACTGGCGGGTCGCAATACCGTTGCGGTCATCACCGATATGGATCAGCCTCTGGGCATGACTGTTGGCAACGCACTGGAGGTCTACGAGGCCATTCAGACCGTCAAGGGGGAACTGCGGGGCGAGCTGCTGGAGCTGTGTCTGGTGCTGGGCAGCTGCATCCTCACTGCAAGCGGACTGTGCGCGGACATGGACGAGGCCCGTGCCAAGCTGCTGGGTACCATCGAGGACGGCTCTGCGGCCAACAAGCTGAAGGAATTTATTGCCGCTCAGGGTGGGGATCCCGCTGTGGTGGACGATCCCTCCATCATGGAAATTGCGCCTTATGATATGAATATCCGCTGTGACGAGCCGGGCTATGTAACTGCCATCGATGCCCTCGGTGTGGGTATGGCAAGCTTAAAAATCGGCGGCGGACGCGTGACCAAGGAAAGCACCGTGGATCATGGGGTGGGTGTGATTCTCCACAAAAAGGTGGGGGACTATGTGGAAGTGGGCGATGCCATTGCCACCGTGTACGCCCGCACCATAGAGGAAGCGGACTACGGTGCGTGTCTGGTGAATGACTGCATCGAAATGTCTGATGCCCCTGTGGAGGCTGCGCCCTTCATTCGGGCCATTGTCAGCTGATATGCGGCTGGACAAGCTGCTGCGGGAGCGGGGCACTGCCTCCCGCAGGGAAACGAAGGAGTTGATTTCCGAGGAGCGGGTGACCGTAAACGGAATCACGGCCCGGTCTCACAGCATGGAAGTTTCCCATGTGGATGAAGTCTGCGTGGACGGCAAAGCAGTGAAGGCGGCTGCGCCTGTGTACCTGATGCTCCATAAGCCCGCAGGCTGCGTGACCGCCACATCCGATGACACCGAGCAGACGGTTATGGATCTGCTGCCCGAGGAATATGGTGGGATGGCACTGTTCCCCGTGGGGAGATTGGACAAGGAATCCGAGGGCTTGCTGATTTTGACCAATGACGGGGCGTTTTGCACCCGTGTCATCGAGCCTGTGCATCATGTGCCCAAGACCTATTATATTGAGGTGGGCAGAGCCTTCGGGTCCGATACGGAAGGGGAATTTGCCGAGGGTATCGTGTTCCCCAACGGTACCGTATGCCGCTCGGGGGAAATCGAGGTAAGCCCCGACCGTATGAGCGCACTGGTGACGGTCACCGAGGGCAAGACCCATCAGGTGCGGCGTATGGCCATGGCCTGCGGCAGCAGGGTGCATTACCTGAAGCGGGTGAGCATCGGCAAGCTCACCATGGGCGACCTGCCCAAGGGCGCGGTACGGGAACTGACCCAAGAAGAACTGAACTTGATATTTGCGTAAAAACAGGACGCACCCATTGGGTGCGTCCTGTTTTTCGATGGGGACTGCCATACCGACAGAGGGCAGTGTATCAATGGGGAACGATTACACCGTAGGGCGGGCGCTTGCTCCCGCCGCAAGTAGGCAGCTGAAATTTGTACAAAGTGAAATGACAGGAAAACGTAGAATATGCGAAAAAATAGGGAGTGCTGCAAGGTTTCGGTGCGCAACGGCGGGAGCAAGCACCCGCCCTACGGTGCGAGGGGCAACGTTCCTTTCCGCAAAATCATTACCGAGCAGAAGCACAGGGGAGGGACCGTCATCCCGGACGGTCCCAAGCACCGCACTTGAAATATGACACAATGATATGTCCATGGGCAATCATCAGACTGCGGCACGGACCGTCGGGGACGACGGTCCCTACGACGGAGGAGAAATTGCGTGATGGAGGGGGAAGATCGGAGTATAAAATAATTTCCCATTTCTTGTAATCTTTTTCTGCGTCTCACGTCCTAATAGGTGAGTACTCAAGAAAGGACATTCCAAATGGACGACGAAAGCATTATCGAGCTGTATCTGGCACGCAGCGAGGAGGCTGTGGCACAGACGGAAATCAAATACGGCAGACTGCTGACCCGTGTTGCCAAGAATATCCTGCGGGACAGTCGGGATGCGGAGGAGGCGGTGTGGGACACCTACTCCCGTCTGTGGAACAGCATCCCACCCCAACATCCCAAGCGGCTTATGGCATACGCTGCCAAGCTGTGCAGAAATGCGGCACTGGATATGCTGCGGAAGCGGCAGAGCCAAAAGCGGGATGACCGCGGGGATGTGCTGTTCTCGGAGCTGGAGGACTGCCTGCCCTGGAACGGTGACGTAGGGGCAAGGCTGGAGGAGCGGGAGCTGGTGCTGATGATCAATACCTACCTGCTTACCATCGACAAGATCTCCCGTGTGATTTTTGTGCAGCGATACTTTATGATGGAGGAATTGGACTCCATTGCTTCGAGCTTGGGAATGTCGAAAAATGCAGTGACTGTGCGGCTCCATCGGGTGCGCAGTGGGCTGCGGGAACACTTAAACAAGGAAGGTGTGGCAGTATGACACAAGTGAACTGGGAATCTGTTTTGGGGCAGCTGAACGAGGAGTTCATCGAAGAAGCCCTTTGGAGCTGTGAGCAGCCTGTCTCTGCTGCGCCTCATGACGAAAAGGAGACGACTATGAATCGAAATGTAAAAAAGACATCCAAGCGACTGCTGACTGTTGCGGTTGCGGCAGCCATGGTCATGGCATTAGCGGTGGTGGGCTTTGCCACCGATGCGCTGCCTTCTCTCATTGGAAGACTGGGCAGTGGGCATTTCACTGACATCAATCCCGAGCGTGATGCATTTTATCAGATGGCAGGGGAAAAGTCCGATAAGACAGCGGAGACGGTTTATCCCGAAACCGAGCAAATGCTCTCCCTCACCAAGGAGGAATCCTATTACGATGGGGAGAAGCTGGTGCTGGCATATACGCTGAATACGGAAGAAGCATCCCTCAGCTTTGACTTTGGCCCCGACCATGAATATTTCGGGGAGCTGTTTACCCCTCCCGAACACAACCGCACAAGCCTGTGGCAGGTGTTCATTGACCACGGTTTGTCCAATGCGGATTACTTGAAGGCAGAGGCTAAGCTGCTGGCAGACGGTGCGTTGGGCTTTACCGTACGCTATGCGGGCATCGGTGACCATGTGAAGTTGACGGACGGCACCGATCTTGGCCCTATGGTCGGGGGGCGCGGTTCGGATGATGTGGTGATTCTGGAAAATCAGAATGCGCTGCCCGAACAGGCACAAAACCAAGACTCCATTACCGTGCAGCTTGGCGTAAAGGAGTATGTACATTACTACTATGTGGAAGATGGTGTGGTGTCCTATTACTGCCCCGTTGCGGAAGCGGAGTGGATCCCCTTTACTGTGGAAAATATAAATGCAAAATAAACATAAGCCGCATCCCGAGGGATGCGGCTTTGTGCTTTGTTATTGGATTTGGTCTGCTTTGTACAGGAAGGTAACTACCTGTGCTCTGGTGCAGATGTTGTTGGGGCCGAACTCCGTGGCACTGATGCCGCCGGTAATATCCTTGGCCTTCGCCCAGATGACGGGCTTGGCGTACCAGTCCGTATCCGCAACGTCGGCAAAGTCACTGCGCTCCCCAATCTCAGGCTTGCCCGCTGCTGCGTACAGGAAGGTGACTACCTGAGCACGAGTACATTCTTGATTGGGGCCGAAGAGCGTGGGGCTGATGCCGCCTGTGATGCCCTTTTCCACTGCCCACAGTACGGGCTTGTAGAACCAGTCGGATTCGCTCACATCGTCGAAGGGCTCGGAGTCGGCCTTCACTTCGGGCTTTCCTGCGGCTGCGTATAGGAATGTGACTACCTGGGCGCGGGTACAGCTCACATTGGGGCCGAAGGTGGTTTCTGTCATGCCTCCCGTGACCTTGTTTTCCACTGCCCACAATACAGGGTTATAGAACCAGTCGGTGTCGGCTACGTCGGTGAAAGGATTGGTGATGGGCTCCTTGTGATCGGGGTCAGCTTCGCCGCAGCGGGTGCATACTCCGTTGGTGTACTTGTGACCCAATGCGTCGGTGAAGTCATCCTTTGCGGTATCGCCGCAGATACAGGTATAGGTGGTATAGCCCTCCTCGGTGCAGGTGGGCTCGGTGACCTCACTGCTCCAGCTGTGGTTCCACATGAGGCTGCCGCCGTAGTCCAAAGTGACTTCCTTTGTCCAGCTGCGGTCATTGGCGGGAACATTCACAAAGGCGGAGACATTGGCGAAGGCACTGCCTTCCATGCCGCGAGAGGGTGCCGGGCCGCTGAAATTGATGTCGGTCAGGGCTTCTGCGTTCAGGAATGCCCAGCTGTCGATGTATTCCACGGAGGCGGGAATGGTTACGGCGGTGAGATTGTCCGTGTAGGCAAAGGCCATGTTGAAAATATCCGTAACCCCTTCTTCAATGACTACGGTGTGGATATCGCTGAGGTAGTCATACCAAGGCAGAGCGGAGAAGTTTTCGTTTTCCCCCATGGAGCCCTCGCCCGAGATGGTCAAGGTGCCGTCCTTGTAGCTCCACCTTGTGTTGTCACCCAAGGTGCCCGCGTTAATGGGGCTGGGCTTGCAGTAGACCGAAAGCTCTACGTCGAAATCGGGCATGGTAAAGGTTAGGGTGTTTTTATCTGTAAGGGTGCTGTCATCGTTCCAAAGGTTGATGTAGTAATCTCGCAGCTCATATCCCTCGTCGGGGATAATGGTCACGGTGATAGTCTCACCTGGGTCGGCATTTGCGGAATTGGGTGTGACGGTGCATCGGAAGCTGTCTGTGACGATGACCCGGTATCCGTCAGCAGGGGAAAAGACCGTTCGAATGGTGACGTTGGAAGGGGGCATTTGGAAGCTGTAGCTGCCGTCGGTGTTTTCGGTGACTTCTACAGGATTGTCGCTTGCATCGGTTACAGTCAAAGAATTCAGCACATGGCCATCCTCGGGGATGGGGAGCACAGTGACAGTGGTACCGGCATAAGCCGAGTAACCGGTGAGGAAAGAAAGGCTGCCGTTGCCTTTGGAGCCGTAGCCAACGGAATATTTGGTTTTTGGTACAGAGTCGGGCAGGAATTCCCCGGTGATGTACACATCGGACACGGGCATGAAAAAGAAGCTTTCCTCTATAGAGGAATAGAGGGAAATGGGATTCCCATACGCATCCGTAAGATACAGTGCCGCAAGCCACCAACCCTCATTGGGTTCTACCGTCAGACGGATGTATGTATCATAAATGGCGGTTTTGTGGGAAGAGATGATCTGCCCGCCGCCCTTCACAGTGGTGTGCAGACTGTGGGGCTCGTACAAGGGATCCTCGGAAACGGTGACCTTGACGATGTAGGGATCCTTTCGGTTCTCCCAACCATAAATGTGCAGTTCCCCGGTGCCGAGGCTTTTTCCCGCAATCAGAATTGTGCCGTCGGCTTGTAGGGCTGCGGTGGCAATGGTGCTGCCATTGCTGTCCTTGATTTCCTTATCGCATGCTGCGGGGATCAGCGGGGTGTTAGCATCATAAATATTGGCAAAGAGTTGGACGCTTGCGGTGCCCTGCAGGTGTAGAGTGAGCGCATCGGGAGATACTCCGCAGTACGGGAGATTGTCCAAATAGGTGGGAATGGTGTAGGTATTGGAGATGCGCCCTGTTTGGCAGGGAGGCTCTGTATGGCCATTATCATCGGTGAGCGTAACGCACCAGTGATAGGAGTTGCCGGCCATGATGCAGCCCACACCGATTTGCGTGAAGTCCTCATCCAAAATCAGACCATTGAAAAAGGAATTGTTTTGTATGGCGTTGAGAAATGCTTCGAGATCGGTGTGGTAAGGTGCAACGATGGCATTGCCTGTGGTGATGGCAGGGAGATGATCCCAAACCACATCATAATTGTAGGTGCTGTCGGGGCGGGCGTAGCTTTGGGGGTAAATCTGCAGCTCCGCAGCCCGCAGCATGGCCAGCTCGGTGAGCTTTTTGTTGGGGTGCAGGGCGGTAAGACCCTGCTCTCTGCGGTATTGGTTCAGACACTCCAATGTTTCGTTCGCTAAGTCATGATTTTCTACAACGGATATGGTCAGCGGTACAGTCTTTTCTATCCCCAAATCGGTTTTCAGCAGCTGCTCCAGTGTGTTGCCCAGATATCGCACATCGGTGACGGCGATGTCGGCAGCCCGTATGTTTTTTACACCCTGTTCTTCGGTGCAGACCACCATGAGGGGGAATGTGAGCATGTCCGAATCGGACCCTGCGGCACCCAGATAGTCAAAAGCGGTGTTGCTGTTTGTGGAGTCCAGCCATGTGACGGCATCAGTGATGTTGGGGGCGTACTCCTTTTGGAAGGCGCGTATATCTGCGATGGTATGGCTTGTGGATTCCACGGCATAGAAATTGATGCGGTCATCGTGTACCCAGTCTTGATGATTCAGTGCAGTGAAGGCTGCTTGAGAGTTGCCGCAGGAGGTTTTGTAGAAAATCAGCACAGCGGCACCGTTTTTGGGAATTTGATATTGGAAGGAGATCAGCTTCTCGGTTTCTACATCATAAAGCTTGCTCCAACGGACAGTATCCTTTTGATGCACCTCAGGCAGGGCGTAGGTTCTCACAGCCTCTGCGGATGTGGGCAGCAGGAGCAGCATGAGGCACAGGGTGAATAGTGCGGTGAGAAGATTGCGTTTCATAGCAAAGACCTCCGATTGTGCAAAATCTTATGAGAAAATCATATCACAAGCAGAGACATTTGTGCAAGTAATGCACACAAAAAAGGACGAATCCAAACAGGATCCGTCCTTCGCGATTAGTTTTTTATGTGCAAATATAGCAGAAGTAATGCCATACCTGCAAAAATCAGAGGAATTCCGTATACATAACTTTTTTCAATCTGATTCCAGAAGATCGAATAGGGTGTCATCTCCATGTGGGACGAATTCTGCCAGGAGCAGTAAATATGCTTCCACTTTAGATGATAGCCAACAACTGTCCAAAGGGAAAAGCCGATGGGGAAGCCGACCAAAGCATAAATCCCTTGTTGGGGAAAAGCGCACAAGCAGCCAACCATGGCGAAAATCCAACCATAGCGGTGCATGTAGGCTAAGGCGATGATTCGATTGTGTGTTGCTTTGTCCATGTTTACGGTGTGGGCTGTTCGGTGGTTGTGCTGTCTTCTGTGCCACCCTCGGGGCTTGCGGAGGGCGGAATGGGGGTCATGTCGGAGCCCTGTACATTCAAACCGGGGTCGATGGTTTCCACGGGGGGAGTGGGGGTGGCCTTGGTGTCTTCCTGCTCGAGACCTACATATTGGCTGCCGCCGTTAACCGAGGCGAACAGCAGGGAAAATACCGCAAGACCCGTGCACAGCAAAAGCCCCATGCGCTGCAGAATGCTGCTCGGGGAGGCTTCCTCCTGCACTCTGCGCTTTTTGGGACGGGGAGGGGGTGCTTTCTTGGTTTGCTTGGGATTGGCTTTGCCGCGGGCTGCGGGCTGACGATTTCTATTGGATGCCATATAAAAACTCCATTCGGGTGTAATATCGATTGATGGATTCATTATACGATACATTGTGGAGAAAAGCCAGAGATTTTTCGGGCTATGGCCAATAGGCTGCATTGCAGTTGTAGGGCGGGGGCTTGCTCCCGCCGCTTTTTCGTTAACATTGGCAGTGAATATGGTGCGGAACGGCGGGAGCAAGCCCACGCCCTACGAAAAATGCACTCTGCGAAAAGGTTTGCCGTCGCTCCTTATACCATGTGAAGCCATTGGCTCGAACAAGATTTATTATAAAATCCAATTGGCAAATTGGATTTTTCCACAACTATTCACTATTCACTCTTACTTATTCACTTAAAAAATCCCCGTATCCGGTGAAGGATACGAGGATTTGTAGGTTTGGGGATTTTTAGTCTTCTGCCTTTACTTCGGCGATGATCTTAGCCTGAATGTTTGCGGGAACTTCTTCGTAGCGAGCGAACTCAATGGTGAAGGAGCCGCGGCCCTGAGTCATGGAGCGCAGGTCGATGGTGTAGGAGCCCATTTCTGCCATGGGAACTTCAGCTTCAACGGTCTGCATGCCGCCTTCAGCTTCCATACCCAGAACGGTGCCGCGACGCTTGGAGGAGATGTCGGACATGATATCGCCCAGGTTTGCATCGGGAATGGTAACCTTCATCAGGCCGATGGGTTCCAGAAGGGTGGGCTTTGCCTTGGGCAGGCCTTCCTGGTATGCAATGCGAGCTGCAGTCTGGAATGCCATATCGTTGGAGTCAACGGGGTGGTAGGAGCCATCGTACAGGGTAGCCTTCAGACCTACTACGGGGTAGCCTGCCAGAACGCCCTTGTTCACTGCATTGCGCAGACCCTTTTCAACGGAGGGGAAGAAGTTTCTGGGAACAGCGCCGCCGAATACTTCTTCTGCGAAGATCATTTCGTCCTGTTCTTCCTGAGG
>JAFQDR010000279.1 GCA_017415945.1 Oscillospiraceae bacterium | reverse complement strand
CAGGGGAGGCTTATATAAAACCGTGAAACAAACTTTGGTTTCACGGTTTTTTCATTTTGCACGAACATTTCATTGCACATACCCGATATCTTCCCAATACCATTCGGATAAAATCTCGTGCACAAATATTTTTGTTGTAGGGCGAGGGGCTTGCTCCCGCCGTTCCGTCTCCATTCACTGCCGATGTTAACGCACAAGCGGCGGGAGCAAGCCCCCGCCCTACACCGCTTATTAAAATCTCCAATTGCATCCCATGAATCCATGTGATACAATGTATTTATCTGTGAAATAAACTACCAAGGAGAGAGATTCCATGATTTATTCCCCGTTTCAGGACAAGCAGCTGTCTCTGCTGGGCTTCGGCACCATGCGTCTGCCCGTAGACGAAAACGGCACCATCGACCAGGAACAGGTCAACGCCATGACCGACTACGCTTTGGCACACGGCGTGAACTATTTCGACACCGCTTACCCCTACCACGAATCCATGAGCGAGATCGCCATCGGCAAGGCACTGGCCCGTCACCCCCGTGAGAGCTTCTATCTGGCAGACAAGTACCCCGGTCACCAGATCGTTGCCGAATACAACCCCGCCGAGATCTTCGAGGAACAGCTGAAGAAGTGCGGCGTGGAATACTTTGACTTCTATCTGCTGCACAACGTCAACGAAATGTCCATCGGCACCTACCGTGACCCCCGCTGGGGCATTCTGGACTACTTCAAGGAACAGAAGCGTCTGGGCCGCATCAAGCATCTGGGCTGCTCCTGCCACGGCCGTATGCCCATGATGAAGGAATGGCTGGAGGAAGTTCACGAGGACATGGAATTCTGCCAGATCCAGCTGAACTATCTGGACTGGACCCTGCAGGAGGCCAAGGAAAAGTACGAGCTCATCACCTCCTACGGCATTCCCGTATGGGTCATGGAACCCGTCCGCGGAGGCAAGCTGGCAAACCTGAACGAGAACCAGACCGCACGCCTGCGTGCAATTGAGCCCGATAAGACCACCGCAAGCTGGGGCTTCCGCTTCCTGCAGACCCTGCCCAATGTGAAGATGGTGCTCAGCGGCATGTCCAACATGGAACAGATGGTAGATAACGTGAACACCTTCGAAACCCGCAACGCTCTGTCCGAAGCCGAGACCAAGCTGGTGCTGGATATCGCCGAGGAACTGAAGGATGCCGTTCCCTGCACCGCCTGCCGCTACTGCTGCGACGGCTGCCCCATGGGTCTGAACATCCCCATGCTCATCGAAACCTACAACGACCTGCGCTTGGGCACCAATGTCAATCTGGCCATGCGCTGGGAAGCACTGCCCCCCGAAAAGCAGTCTGCTGCCTGCATCGGCTGCGGCAAGTGCGCCAAGGTCTGCCCCCAGAACATCGATATCCCCGGTGTTATGAAGAAGATGACCGAGCTGGCAAAGACCCTGCCCTCCTGGATCGAGATTTCCCGCCAGAGAGCGGAAGCTGCTGCCAAGCAGAAAGCCGCAGCCAAGTAAAATATCATAATAACATATACCACCCCACCGCTAACGGAAAGCAGCGGTGGGGTTTCCTATTTTCACCGCCCCCCGTAGAGCGGCTGCTTGCTGCCGCCGTCATAGTCCGCACCAAAAGTCCCCTCCATCGTAGGGAGCGTCGTCCCCGACGCTCCGTTTTTCCGCAGCCCAACACTCTGCATTGTCTTGTCCATCGGCACTCGTCCAACTGCGCCAGGTCGCGTCGAGGACGACGCTCCCTACAAGAAAATGATTTCCCCTCTTGACAAAATAGGTTTAATAGGTTAAACTCCAATCATAAGCAAGGTTGAACGAATTAGACCGACCAAAAAAAGGAGTATTATCATATATGAACACACCTAAGATTTTTGAAAGCGAATACCGCTTCTGTCTGATTCTGTGGGAAAACGAACCCGTGAACTCCACAGAGCTGGTAAAGCTGTGCAAGAACCGTCTGGGCTGGTCCAAGGCCACCACCTATACCGTCATCCGCAGACTGGCGGAACGCGGCATCGTCAAAAACGAAAACGCTGTGGTCACCGCTCTGATTTCCAAGGAGGAGGCACAGGCATCCCGTCTGAATGACATGGTGGAGGAGACCTTCGAGGGCTCCATGCCTGCCTTTATCGCCGCATTTTCCCGCTCCAAAAAGCTCAGCAGACGGGAGGTTGACCAGCTCAAGCAGCTGATCGACAGCTACGAGGAGGAATAAGCCATGGCATATTTCTTCCAAAACCTGCTGACCGCAAGCTTTCACGGCAGTATCATCATTGCCGCCGTTCTGTTGCTGCGGGCAGTATTGAAAAAAGCACCCAAACGGACAGTCTGTCTGCTGTGGATGCTGGCCTTTATCCGACTGCTCATGCCTTTCCAGCTGGAAAGCGCATTGAGCCTGCAGCCCGAAGCCATCCCCTTGGAGGAAGCTCCGTTCTACGAGGCGGTGTTTGAGCCCTCCATAGAGCAGGGGCAAACGGTGCAAAACGCCACGCTCCCCAACGCCGAACCCATCTCCCCCGCTCTGCCCGAGGACTTTGCGGGAAACATGGGTGGAGAAATCCATATTGAACAGCAGCCCACCCCCGAGGCTCCTACCGTATTCCATTGGACACAGCTGCTGCCCATCATCTGGGCATCCGTTGCCGCCCTCATGCTGCTGTATGCCTTCGGTTCCTATGTGCATCTCAAACGCACCGTCCGCGAGGCGGTGAAGGTCATCGGCGGCTGGGAATGTGACCGCATCGAGACCGCCTTCATTTTGGGCTATATCCGTCCCCGCATTTATGTTCCCATGGGGCTCAGCCGCAGAACCAGAAAACACATTCTCTCCCACGAATGGGCACACTTGAAATCCGGGGACCACTGGTTCAAGCTGCTGGCCTATCTGGCACTGTGTCTCCACTGGTTCAACCCGTTGGCATGGGCTGCCTACCGGCTCATGTGCAAGGACATGGAACACGCCTGCGACGAACAAGTTATCCGTTACATGGATCTCAACGAGCGCAAGCAGTACTCCCACGCACTGCTCACCTGCTCCACCAATCACAGCCATTACACCCCCTGTCCCGTGGCATTCGGTGAAGTGAGCGTCAAATCCCGCATCCTGTCGGTGCTGAACTACCGCAAGCCCGCTTTCCGAATCACGCTGATCGCGGTCATTGCAATCGTCTGTGTATGTGTTTTCCTGATGACAAGCCCCGAAAGCAGTGTGCTCGATGACACAAACACCCCTGATGTCGGCACCACAGACGAAGTGCTGCATGATGTAGAGATTGACGAGACAGTCAGCTACACCGCCCCTGCCTACCCCGATGCAACAGAGGTCTACACCGTTGCAAGCATCAACGACTTCCTCGCCGCTTTGGGCAATGACCGTATCATTGAGCTGACCCCCGGTGCCTTCGAGCTGTGGAAAGCCGACACCTACGGCACCGCCGAGGACACAGGCGAATTCTACTACTGGAATTTAGCATACGGTGGCAAGGAGCTGGTCATCCGCAACGCGGAAAACCTCATCATTCGAGGCAGCGGCAGAGATGACACGGAATTTTTGTCCGAATCTGTCATTTCCGATGTACTGAAGTTTGAAAACTGCAGCCGCATCGCCTTGGAGGGCTTCACTGCAGGTCATACAAAACAGCCTACTTCCTGCGACGGCGCTGTCATCGGATTGGAGACCTGCACCGATGTGACCATGGACGATTTGGGTCTGTACGGCTGCGGTGCCGTGGGCATCATCTCCCGCACCTGCGACCGCATGGTGGTCACCAACTCCGACATTTACGACTGCTCCGACTACGGTGTGAGCCTGTGGGAAACCGATTCCGCACGCTTTGAATACTGCCGCTTCTACCGCATCGGTGACCGCGCCCCCGACAGCCACGGCCGCGCAATACTGGATCTGCAAAACTGCAAGGCTGTGGAATTCTATGCCTGCCAACTCACCGACAGCTATGTATACAGCCTCATTACCGAGTTCCTCAGCGAAGGCATCAACCTCACGTTGCTGCAGTTCGAAAACAACACCGTCCTCAACTCCATGCTGGACTTCCACAGCAGCCGTCATCCCGTTGTTATGGACAAGTGTACCTTTAAGGACAATACATTTGTAAACTGGTACGGTGTGGAACAGATTTCCGCTGTTAACCGCAAGGGTGAATCCCTGACCCCCGAGGATTTGAACACAGAAGACGTTATCATCGAACCCGAAAATCCGCCGCAAACGGAAGTCCGCGTATCCAACGTTGACCAGTTTCTGAAAGCCATTGCACCCAACACCGCCATCATCTTGGAAGCAAAGGAATATGACCTAAGCACCGCCAAGGATTACAGCAAGGGCAGCTCAGACTACTACTCATGGTACGAAGGCCCCGATGGCCCCGAGCTGTATATCAATAATGTCTCCAACTTTAGCATCACAGGGCAGGGGCAGGACAAAACCACCATCAGCGCCGTACCCCGCCATGCCAATGTATTGAACTTCTCCGCCTGTTCCGGAATTGTACTCAAGGACTTTACTGCGGGGCATACCCGTGAACCCGGTGTATGCAGCGGCGGCGTACTGAATTTCGTATCCGGCAGCCAAATCAGCTTGTACGGTCTGGGCTTGTACGGATGCGGCACCTACGGTGTCACCGGACGCACCGTGGAGCAGATTTCCATTGCAAGCTGTGACATTTACGAATGCAGCCAAGGCGGTGTCCGCTTCGGCAACAGCAACGGCATCACCATTAAGAATACCGTGTTCCGCGACTTGGGCGGCATAGCACTGCAATGGGATATGAACTGCAGAGGCATCACCTTGGAAGGCAATACTCTGCCTGAAGTGGATATACCAACACCCACACCGCCTCCGTCGAATGACACCATCACCTCCGCCGAGCTGCGCTACGCAAATTCCCCCCTATCGGAATTTACGGAAGCCATTGGTCATGATGTCAAGCTCACCCTGCACTATGCCCCCGACAACCTCACCGTAACCGAAGCGGATGTGCTGTGGTATTCTGTCGATCCTACAGTTGCCACTGTCCGCGGCAACACCAAGGGCTGTACCATCACCTGCTGGAGTGAGGGCGACACCACCATCACCTGTGAGATCCTCGGCAAACCCGTTTGCAGCGTAACGGTCCACGTCCGTGAATCTTGGTAAACGTCCCCCTCATCGTAGGGCGGCTGCTTGCTGCCGCCGTTG
>JAFQDR010000278.1 GCA_017415945.1 Oscillospiraceae bacterium | reverse complement strand
TTACCACTGACCGACGCGAACTGAAGGAAATTGTGGATCGTGCAAGGCAAAACGTCAATTATAACACGCCTATCGACGCTTTATGAGACTACCGAAATAATATTGAGTGATTAGAACGTAATAAGACGCAAATAACGACAAGGAGAAATTCTATGAAAGGATTGGCATCAAACCAAAGAAGGCATAAAGAAATGATTATGAAGATCATGGATATCGCCGGAGTCCTTCCATTCAAACTACTCCTCAGTTTAACCAGATTGACTCCTTCGCTGCTGAATACACTCATTACCCAGCTTCAGCGCGAAAAGAAGCTAATCCGAAGTATGGAATGGGTAGCTATCAGCGAGGAGGCATTGGAAAACAGACGAGAAGGTATTGTTGAAGCCATGTGGGTTTTCGATGACTTTTTCCAACGAATCGACTACTTTACAGCCGGAGATTATCCTGCAATCGTATGTTTCTTTGCCGACGGCGTAGATTACGAAATTATCTACGTTCCCGTCGGTCAGGAATATATTATCAGTAAATCGGTAACTTCATGTGATAATCCACCCAAGAGACTTGTTACCATTGAGAATACCGATCAGATACCCAAAATCAGCATCCCCAATATTACAGCATACTGTATTACAGAACCCAGTGGAAAAACAAATTATTACAAGCGAAAGGAAGAATAGGCATGTCAGATCTTCAGAAAAAACTTCATGCATACAGCCGCCGCGCCGAGCACATTATGCAAGGCTTTGAATGTGCCAGTAATTTGCTGGGAATGAACACTACTGCGTTTGAAGTCGAATTGATTACGACCTCAATGAACCTTGAATTTCTGTGCCGGAATGTAAGACGGCTTTTGCTCCAAACCTCTATTGTGCATAAGGAAGCAATGATTGTTCAGGCATGTACTTTCCATGATATTACTGTGGAAGAGCGTGACGGCGTGGTGTATATCACACTTCCCACACTGCCGCTGAAAAAGCCGGACAATGCAAATTGTGCCTTCATCACAGAACCGCTGATGTGGTGCCTGCAGAAATATCATGAAGAACACCCGCCCCACAAATTCGATTCTGCACGAATATCCATATACCATTGTTATCCACAGGATACTCCCGTGAGAATGGTTCGGGATTATGATAACGTAGAGGTCAAAAAGATCATAGATATTCTTGCCCTATATTACCTACATGACGATAATATGGGCTGCTGCGAGGTTCTTCATTCCTCACGCTTCAGCGAGAACTGCAGAACGGAGATTACCATATCGAGTCGGTCCAAAAATCCATAGAAAAACATGGATTTCCGTCTGGAAAACCCCTGAAAAATCAGTTGGTACAGTTCCCGAAAGAAGTATATATAATATGAAAATTTCAACCCAAAGCATATAATTTGGACCGGATTAAGAACCTATTGGTGCAAAAATGAGAAAGGAAATGATATGGAAAAAGCCTTAGATATCACCCGGCTGAAGGACGAAATACTTCATCTCACAGCCTTATCGGGCGAGATATCACCCTTCGCACTCAGTCGATTGGACCGTTCTCCCAAGTACATTCAAAACTGCCTATACGATCTGAAGCAGGACTATATGCTCGTATATTGCTGTCAGGACGATCTGGAAGGATACAGGTTAAAACCCCAAGGTAAACACTATCTTGCCCGTACATATCCCAACCGGTTCGCAGACTTTTTCACAGTCGTTAATAAAGCGAATAAAGTGCGGTTGGATTTGATTCATCGTCGGCGTAATCTGCATTCTTCAGAAGTCATTACGATGATGTACAGAAATGGCGTCAATATTTTTTCGGACGATAAGCCCAAGCTGTATTCTCCCATCACAGACTCCTCACAGTCTTCACAGTCGAGGTATTACACTTCCTATGAAGTGAAGGATATCGGTGAAGATGGGATCAAGATCAACAACACGAGATTTAATGGATTGTTGCGGTGTCATGCAGGTGATTATCTTCTGTATAATATGGGCGCAGGTCTGAACAAATGGGAGAAGGCCTCGGAAGATCGAGCAGTAAATCTGATAGGATCCAAGCTGAATACCAAAGTAAAGCAGATTATGATGGGACATGATCTGGATCTTGCTCTAACAATGATGAAGAGCGAAGGCGGAAAACAGGATCAGTATTTCCGCATTGATGAGATGACGGATTCAATGTGTTATATCCCGATCACAATGGAGGGGGATTTTCTTCTCCGAATGAATTTCCTGAGCAACTCTATGCAGCGTCTGAAATATTCGATTCTGCAGAAGATGAATCTGCAGCCATGCCCAAACTCACTTGATTGTGACGGGTATGAAGATCCCAAGACCGCTGTACTGTTTGCGTGCGATATGGATCTCAAGCGGATCCGTAATCTGAAGATTGGCGCAGAACATAAGTTGCTCAATCTCATCATCCTCTGCTTTGACTTCCAAGCCGATCTTCTCAGAAACTATTATGGAGACAATGCAATGATCCGAACTATTGATGCCCGTAAGACAGCCGAGCTATTCAAGATTCCGTTTGGAGGTGGTGCGTCATGAGAAAGCAATGGTGGAAGTTAATCTTTGCTTTGCCCGCGCTTGCTATGGTTCTGTATGCCGGAGGTTACATATCTCAGTTCATCCGAAATTATAAACTATGGCAGGCAGCCGGTCAGATCGACTCACCCACTTTTCCATCATTCGAATTGTCCGCTTGTATAGACGGACTTTTTTCATTTCCATACGGTCTGTATGGAGTGGGTATCTGTATCGGCGCTTTCGCAGTATTGATCTTTATAGTTATGCACATGGGAGACAATGACGGCGAAGTGAAAGATACGGAACGGAATCTTTCCTATTCCAACAAAGGAACCTACGGCACATCCGGATTCATGACGGATGCGGAAATGCACGAGGTACTGGAACTGAGTGCGCCCGGTAAGACCGACGGTACGATTCTCGGAAAGCTCAACGGAAAAGCTGTATGCCTTCCGCTGAATAGTCGAATGAATCGGAATATCGCAGTCTTCGGAGCCTCGGGTACCATGAAATCTCGTGCCTTTGCCCGCAACATGATCTTCCAGACCGTGAAACGCGGTGAGAGTCTTGTTGTCACGGACCCGAAATCCGAACTGTATGAAGATATGGCGAAGTATCTGGAGGATAACGGATATCTGGTCAAGGTCTTCAATCTGGTAAACCCCCAGCACTCCGATTCCTGGAACTTCCTCGCAGAAACCGAAGGCGAAGAGATCATGGCACAGACACTGGTGGATGTCATCATCAAGAATACCGGTTCCCTCAAGGGTGATCCCTTCTGGGACAACTCGGAAGCCAATCTGCTCAAGGCATTGGTATTGTATGTCATGCTTGAGTATCCCGAAGAGAATCGGAATATGGGCGAGGTGTATAAGCTGCTCACTGTCAGCAGCGAAGCAGGACTGAACAAGCTCTTTAACCTCCTTCCCATCTCCCACCCTGCGAAGGCACCGTATAACATTTTCAAGCAGGCAGCCGAATCTGTACGCGGCGGTATTATCATTGGGCTTGGATCCCGCCTTCAGGTATTCCAGAACAGTCTGATCTGTGAAATGACCGGATCGGACGATATTGACCTGGAACTGCCCGGACATCAGAAGTGTGCGTATTTCTGTATCACCTCTGACCAGGACTCCACCTTTGATTTCCTGTCGTCACTGTTCTTCTCCTTCCTGTTTATAAAGCTGGTGCGGTATGCGGATAAACACTGTGCCGGAGGAAAACTCACGGTTCCGGTTACCTTTGTGTGCGATGAGTTCCCGAACATCGGCACGATACCGGACTTCTGTAAGAAGATCAGTACCGTCCGCAGCCGTGGTCTGAACATCTCCATCATATTTCAGAATCTTGCGCAGCTGCAGAACCGATACCCGCAGAATCAATGGCAGGAGATTCTCGGCAACTGTGACACTCAACTCTTCCTCGGGTGTACCGATGAGTTGACAGCTACTCATATCTCCAACCGTACAGGGGATGTCACTATCGGCGTATCCAGCAAGGCGAAGCAGCTGGGAACCTGGCGCATTTCAGATTATACTCCGGAGTACCGGCAGACCAGCTCCATTGGTAAACGTAAGCTCTTGACACCGGACGAAGTACTTCGCCTTCCTCTCGAAAAAGCCCTGGTCATATTGAGAGGGCAAAAGGTACTGAAGGTGGATAAATTCGATTACACACTCCATCCCGAGTCCAAGAAGCTCAAGCCCTGCAAGGCAGCGGAACATATTCCAAGTCGGAATCTCCCTTGCGAAGCCAATGTCCGGGAACCCGTGCCCGAGCCGACACCCAATCCTGTCAGCGAAGCCCTTGCAAAAGAGACTCCGCCAAGCAACCCCAAGTCCCCAACCGGCAACGAAATGCCGGAATTTGAAGCTGTAGATATCAGCGAGATTTTTTAAGGAGGAAAATTTATGCCAACCAAAAAGAAAACAGATCCCGAAATGGAAGAAAAGCTCGATGAGAAC
>JAFQDR010000277.1 GCA_017415945.1 Oscillospiraceae bacterium | reverse complement strand
TCCAGCTGACGGACGGGGATGTCCAGATTGCGGAACAGCTCAACGGAGTAACGCCACAGCTTTTCGTACCAGTCCATGGATTCCTCGGGCTTGCAGACAACGATCATTTCCTGCTTTTCGAACTGGTGGATACGGTATACGCCGCGTTCTTCAATGCCGTGTGCGCCCTTTTCCTTGCGGAAGCAGGGAGAGTAGGAGGTCAGAGTGTGGGGCAGAGTGTCAGCGTCAACGATCTGGTCGATGTAACGGCCGATCATGGAGTGCTCGGAGGTGCCAATCAGATACAGGTCTTCGCCTTCGATTTTGTACATCATGGTGTCCATATCGGTCTGGGACATTACGCCTTCCACTACGTTGCCGTGGATCATAAAGGGAGGAATGCAGTAGGTGAAGCCCTTGTCAATCATAAAGTCACGGCCGTAAGCCAGAACTGCTTCGTGGAGACGAGCGATGTCGCCCAGCAAGTAGTAGAAGCCGCTGCCGGAAACACGGCCTGCTGCTTCCATGTCGATGCCGTCGAAGCTTTCCATAATTTCGGTATGGTAGGGAATGGGGAATGCGGGAACGATGCATTCGCCGAAGCGTTCCACTTCCACATTGTGTTCGTCATCGGGACCGATGGGAACGGAGGGATCGATGATCTGAGGAATGGTCAGCATGATCTTGCGGATCTTTTCGTTCAGCTCGCCTTCCCGGACCTCCAGCTGTGCCAGCAGGTCTGCGTTCTTGCGTACTTCTTCCTTAGCAGCTTCTGCTTCTGCCAGCTTGGAGGGGTCCTTCTTAGACTGACCCATGAGCATGCCGACCTTCTTGGACAGCTGATTGCGTGCGGTACGCAGCTCCTGTGCCTGCTGAATGGTTGCGCGAAGTTCGGAGTCCAGTGCGATGACCTCGTCTACCAGAGGCAGCTTGTGATCCTGGAACTTCTTCTTGATATTTTCCTTAACGATTTCGGGATTTTCACGGATAAACTTAATATCCAGCATAGTTGTTACACCTCTATTATATATAATGTATTAGTTGGTTTCGTGTTTCTTGGGAAGCTTGTTGCCCAAAGAGCGCAGTGCATCCATGAGGGCCTCGCGGTCATCGGCATCGTAGTAGTCGATTTCGATTTTACCGCCTTTCTTCCCTTCCGTCATGCGGACACCTCTGCCCAGACTGGATTCCAGCTGCTTGGCTGCCAGTGCCAGATAGTCGATGCCTACGGGCTTTTTCTCTCGCTTTTCCTTGCGTTTGCCCAGATTTACTGCCAGAGCTTCTGTCTGACGGACGCTCATGCCCTTCGCCACGATCATTTTTGCGGCTTCGATCTTTAAATCGTCATCCTCGATTGCCAGCAGCGCACGGGCGTGACCTGCGGAGAGCATACCGCCTTCCAGCAGCTCGATGACCTCCTCGGGCAGGGACAGCAGACGCATGGCATTGGTGATGACGGGACGGGACTTCCCTACTGCCTGTGCGGTTTCTTCCTGTGTCAGACCGAATTCCTGAATCAGTCGCTTAAACCCACGTGCTTCTTCGATAGGATTCAGGTCGGCTCTCTGGAGGTTTTCCACCAGAGCCAGCTCCGCGGCCAGCTTATCGTCCGCTTCGATGATATTTACGGGTACTTCCTTCAGACCTGCCATACGGGCTGCACGCCAGCGGCGTTCCCCCGCTATGATCTGGTAATAGCCTGTGGGAAGCTTTCGTACGGTAATAGGCTGAATGATGCCGTGCTGCTTGATGGATTCGCTGAGTTCCTGCAGGGCGACTTCGTCAAAGGAGGTGCGAGGCTGGTCTGCCTTTGGCTCCACCTTTGAAATGGGAAGGGTGCTTGCCTTGCTGCTGCTTTCGGCGATGGTTTCGCTGCCCAGCAGTGCGCCGAGACCTGTTCCCAAGCCTTTTTTACTTGCTTTTGCCATATTTTCTCACCTTACTTCCCTTCTACCTGCTTCACCAGTTCCAGACCCAGCTTCAGATAAGCGGATGCACCGCGGGAAATGCGGTCATATGCAATGACAGGCTTCCCGTGGCTGGGGGCTTCCGCAATACGGATGTTGCGGGGAATACGGGTGTTGTAGACCTTGTCCCCGAAATATCGCTTGATTTCCGCTGCAACCTGCTCCGAGAAGTTGGTGCGGCTGTCGTACATGGTCAGCACGATGCCTTGGATCTCCAGCTTTGGGTTGATGTTGGCGTTGATCATTTTAATGGTAGTGGTCAGGTCGGCGATGCCTTCCAATGCGTAGTATTCGCATTGAACGGGAACCAGCACACTGTCTGCAGCAGCCAACGCGTTGACTGTCAGCAGCTCCAACGAGGGGGGACAGTCAATGAATATGTAGTCGTATTTGTCGCGAATATGATCCAGTGCATTTTTAAGAATATATTCTCTGTCCTCCATGTCTACCAGTTCTACGGTTGCTCCCGATAGATCCTTGTTGGTGGGGATTACGTCACCGTATTTTGTGGAGACGATGCACTCCGCTGCGGGAACCCCTTGGGAGAGGATGGAATACATATTGGGCGTGATGCTTTTGTCTACACCCATGCCGGAGGTTGCGTTGCCCTGGGCGTCGCAGTCCACCAGCAGCACCTTTCTTCCTCGCTTTTTCAGTGCAAATGCCAGATTGACACAGGTGGTGGTCTTCCCTACCCCGCCCTTTTGGTTTGCAACGGCGATGATTTTTGCCATGTGTTACCTCGATTCTGATTTCTGATCGATTTAATTGCTGTTTTTGTATTATATCAATACCCCCTCTTTTTTTCAAGGCTTTCGACAAAATGTTTATGCTGTTCGTGCTTAATCCTTTTTGAATTATTGTTGATCGGTAACTTGACTGCTGTATTTCAGTTTTCTCCGCAGTTTTGTTACCTTGCTGCTATTTGAAGATGATGGATATGTTCGTCCGAGCTAAATTGTTTCACGTGAAACATTGCGGATTGAATTGTAGGGTGGGGGCTTGCCCCACCGTTATATAGCATTCTATTTTTTTATTAGGACTAAGGCTCTGCCCTACAGGATTGTTTCACGTGAAACATTATGATAAGAAGGACACCCGTAAGGGGTGTCCCTACGAGGGTGACGGTTATCCAACAAACAAATCGATATCCTCCAACGTTAAATCCTCGTGCAATGCGAAGTTAATGCCGTAGGCAAGCAGCTTTCCACTGTGAGAAACAAAGCTGTCGATTTCCCGTGGGGTAATGAACATTCCCTCTCCCCTGCCCTGCTTGGGTGCGGCATCTTCTATCATACTATATATAAATGTATCCGCATCCACCACGGTGGGAACACCTATGGAAATCACAGGTACACCGAGAGTCTCCTCATTTAGTGCGTACCGTCTGTTGCCTACCCCCGAGCCCGGTTCAATGCCCGTGTTGCAGATCTGCACCGTGCGGCACAGACGGTCGGCGGCGGAAGCTGCCAGGGCATCCACCGCAATGACCGCATTTGGCTGTACCGTATCCACTACACCCTTGACAATGCTTGCGCTTTCGATGCCCGTTGTACCCAATACACCCGGGCAAAGCATGGACACAGAAGCAAAGGGGGCAAAGTCTTCGGGCATCCATTCTTTCAAATGCCGTGTGACCATCACCGCTTCACTGCACTTGGGGCCGATGGCATCGGGGGTAATGTTGGGATTGCCCAGACAGACCACCAGATATCGTTCTCCTTTGGGCAGCAGCTGCTTCAGCAGTATTCCGATGCATTGCGCAGTATCCGAAAAGCTGTCATCCACTCGTTTGATGGTCTTATCCAGAGAAATTGTGTAATATGTTCCGATGGGTTTACATAATATTTCTGCTGCACCTTGGGTCTCAACGGTCATGGTGTGCACCCCGATGCCCTTGACGGTCATGCGGCGATAGGTGACACCCTCCACTCCCCTGCCCCGTCCGTGGGTAATTTTTGCGGCGTTCCATCGCTCCATTGCAAGGTCGGTTCTGAAAACAAACTCCATGGCAACCTCCAAATACAAAATCTTGTGGTTATTCTCCCCGAAAAACACTAAACAATGCACCGCAAATTTTTTATGAAAAAAATCAAAAAAATGCTTGCTTTTTTTGTAAAGACCTGCTAAAATTATAATCCGCAAGTCAAATTGGCTGGCGATATTATAGTAGGAGGTGGCAATAGAAGCATGCCCAACATCAAGTCCCAGATGAAGAGAGACCGCAAGAACAAGGAACAGCAGGCAAAGAACAAGGCTGAAAAGTCCGCAATGAAGACTGCTATGAAGAAGTTCGACGCAGCTGTTACTGCAGGTGATAAGGAAGCTGCCGCAACTACCTATAAGGTTGCAGTCAGCGCAGTTGACCGTGCAGCAGGCAAGAACCTGATCCACAAGAACAACGCAGCTCACAAGAAGTCCGCTATGGACAAGAAGATGAACGAAATGGCTTAATCGCCTCGTTCTCGCTGTAGACATAAAAACCCGATGACAGACCGCAACGTCCGTCGTCGGGTTTTTATTTTCCCTATTGACATCTTATTGTTCTTGTGCTACTGTATTAGTAGACTAATACAAACATACAAGGAGGGAACGGTATGCACTGGCAAATCACAGACGGACGTCCCGTGTGGCTGCAGCTAAAGGAGCAAATCGCCAAGGGCATCCTCACAGGTGCCTATCCACCCGGGAGCAAATTGCCCTCTGTGCGGGAACTGGCCATGGAGGCGGGGGTCAACCCCAACACCATGCAGCGTGCGCTGACGGAGCTGGAGCGGGATGGACTGGCCTACTCCATGGGCACCATGGGGCGTGTGGTCACAATGGACAGAGAAATCATCGAGGCATTGCGGGAGGCATCCGCAAAAGCTGTGGTGGAAGGATATTTTGAGGGCATGAAGCAGCTGGGCTACTCCCCTGCCGAAGCCGTGAAGGTATTGGAGGAATGGAAGCATGAGTGAGCAATTGGTACACATTGAGCACCTGACCAAGTATTACGGTGCGAAAAAGGCACTGAACGATGTGAATTTGAACATTGACGGAGGCAGGATCATAGGCCTTTTGGGGCCTAACGGCAGTGGCAAGACCACCCTGATCAAGCTGCTGAATGGTCTGCTGCAGCCCGATGCGGGAGAAATCTATATTAACGGCAACAAACCCGGGGTCATTACCAAGAGTGAGGTCAGCTATCTCCCCGACCGCCCTTATTTCGGGGACTGGATGAAGGTGGAGGATGTGCTGAAGCTGTTCTCCGACTTCTATTGGGACTTTGACCGTGACCGCGCGGAGACCATGTGCAGGGCACTGGACATCTCTACCAAGTCGAAAATCAAAACCTTGAGCAAGGGCATGAAGGAAAAGGTGCAGCTGATTCTGGTCATGAGCCGTTCCGCAAAGCTCTACCTGTTGGATGAGCCCATTGCAGGTGTGGACCCTGCTGCCCGTGATCTGATTTTGGACACCATTCTGGCAAACTACAACCCCGATTCCACCATTATCATCTCCACCCATCTCATTGGGGACATTGAACGGGTACTGGACGAGGTCATATTCCTGAAGGAGGGCAATATCGTCCTCCACGACACTACGGACAACATTCGCGAACGAGAAGGCATGAGCATCGACGAGCTGTTTCGAGATGTTTTCAAAGCACCGAAAATGAGGTGGTAACTATGTTTGGAAAATTGATGAAGTATGAGCTGCGGTATTTGATCCGCATTTTTGCCCCCATGTGGGCGGCGGTCATTGCACTGTGCGTGACCTTCCGTCTGACCATCGGCCCCCAAATGAAGGGAGAGAACCTGTACATAGAAGGCAATGAAGCCATTATTCCCGCAGTCATCGGTGTGGTGACCGTGTTTGCCATTATGACCATGATGATCGTGGCCACGGTGGTGCTGATCCAGCGGTTTTACAAGGGCATGTACGGAGACGAGGGCTATCTGATGTTCACCCTTCCCGTGACCACAGGCAGTCTGATCCATTCCAAGGCATTGTCCGCAATGCTGTTGCTGCTGGGAACAGAGGCGGTGACATTGCTGGGTATACTGGTTATGGTGTCTTTCCCCCAGATTTGGAATGAGCTGAATATGAATTTACCCGAAATGTTCCAAATGCTGCTGGACATGAATGGATTGACAGCAGGCGAGGCGGCACTGCTTATGTTCTGGCTGGCGGTGGCGGGTCTTCTGACTACCGCACAGGAAATTTACATGATCGGTCTGGCAATTTCCGTGGGACAGCTGTGGAAAAAGCATCCCGTGGCAGGTGGCATCTTGGCCTTCTACGGCATCAGCTTACTCATTGGAGGCATTGAGGCAGTCTTTGGCTTCAATGGCAGCTATATGCTCATGGAAAACCTAATGTACAGTGATGTGGCATTTGGTATGCTGCTGTATTTGACAGTGCGGGCTGTGATTTTGCTGCTGGTTTCCTTCTTCGGCACAAAGCTGATTATGGAGAAAAAGCTGAATATCGCCTAAAAAATCCCGCTGCGGTGCATTTTGTGCCCGCAGCGGTTACTTTTTGTGGAAAAAACTGTGGAGAATGTGGGTAACATTGCACAAGGGAAATTTGTCGAAGCAGGGGGTATGATGTGCAACCATCCGAATGTGAAATAATTATCACACGGGCTGTTGACTTTTTCGATTTTGTGCGCTAAAATCCATCATGCAAGAAGCGAGTATTTGTTTTTTGCCTCTTATTTACTTATTTTTCTTATTTCTATTTGTTTTTCCCGAAAAACGAGGGCAGATTGTTCCGATCTGCCCTCGTTTTTTGTTTTTCAGCTGGTACGGACTGCACAGCAGGACGTACGAGATCAGCACGGTATCGTTATTGCGGAGCTTGTTATATGTTTTGCCCCAATAGGATGATGCAGAATATGTTGGATGTACGAAATAAACAGGGGAACGTTTTTAAGGATACTGTAAAATTTTTCCAAAATTTGTAGGGCGGCTGCTTGCTGCCGCCGCAAGCAGGCAGCGGGGAAAACGTATGCACTGAAATGACAGTAAAATAAAGAATAACGGTATAAGTTGACATGGTCTGTCATTCCGGTGCGATACGGCGGGAGCAAGCCCCCGCCCTACAAGAGATATAACACACCATGTGGAAAACTTTTGCTGCCCGCATCATTTTCGCTGTCAAAAACGGTTTGTTTCTCACTATTTCGCGGAATTTGCGGTGTTATTGTGGGAAACTCTGTTGTACAATAGAGTTACAAAGGAAATCATCGAAAGGAGGCTGCGCAATGCATGACAAAATCACACGTCTGCGGGAGCTGTCGGAGCAGAGAAAACGCATGGCCCATCTGGAATCCAGACGCAGTGCGCTGACCAAGCAGCAGCGGGAGCTGACCGAGCAGACGGCTGCTCTGGAAACTGCTATGGAGCGGAAGCAAGCAGATGTGGAGGCTTTGCGAAAGGGCGGTGTGAAGGCGCTGTTTTACGGTCTCACGGGCAAAAAACAGCAGAAGCTGGAACAGGAGCAAGTGGAGGCCCATACCGCGAGACTGCAATACGAAACCGCTCTGCGGGAACTGACGGAAGCGGAGCATGGTCTTCGTCGCACGGAAGCGGAGCTTGGGACTTTGGAAGGCTGCGAGGATGAATATACAGCACTGCTGTGGGAACTGATGGCCTATGGAAAAGACAGAGACAGCGAAGTGCTGCTGCGGGAATTAGACGAAAAATGGCGCATGATCGTGGCAGCAAAATCTTTGACACAGCATGCTATGGAACAAATTCAGCTGCTGGAGCAGCATTTGGATGAGGCGAACCGCTGGGCATTTGTGCGGCAGGACAGAAACAGAGGGGACGAGGAGCTGCGGAAGGCACGAAGAATCATGGTTCCTCTGCAGGAGCAAATCGGAAGCCTCAATGCGGATCTGGAGACTCTGGGAATGGGAAAGCCTATCCGATTTTATGCAAGCATGATTTCGGGTTTGGGTGAATCCATGATGGCAGGGGCCGGAATGGAGCAAATGGTGAAGAATGCCAAGCAGCAGAACCGCACGGTCCAAAAGGCATTGGAGGATATTACGGAGGAGCTGACGGCACAGGAAAGAAATACCATAGAAGAAATGGACAAGTGCTGTGAGCGTGTCATCAAAACGATTGACAAGGGGTGAAAGGAGAACAGCCATGAATGACAAGATTCAAAGATTGCGTGCATTGAAGGAACAAATGCAGCGCAAGGCCCATCTGGAGTCTCTCCGCAATGAGCTGACCAAGCAGCAGCGGGAGCTCAGTGAAAAAACCGAGTTTTTGAAAAAAGCGGCGTTCTATGAACAGAAGGATGTGGAACGTCTGGAAAAGGGAGGCTTGGTGTCCCTGTTTTACGAATTGACAGGCAAGAAGGGGCAGAAGCTGGAAAAAGAACAGCAGGAGGCTTACGCTGCACGGCTGAAATATGAGGCTGCCGTCCGTGAACAGCAGGACGTGGAGCACCGTCTGCGACGTGTTAAGGAGGAATCCAATGCCATTGGTGCCTGCGAGCGGGAATACGATGAGTTGCTGAACGAGCTCCTTGCGGATATCAAGGCAAGCGGTGACCACCGCAGCGAGGAAGTGCTGCGTATGGAACAGGAGATCGGGGAGAACAATGCGCTCATTCGTGAGATCACCGAAGCCATAACGGCGGGGAAGGCGGCAGCCTCTGCGGCGGATGAGGTACTGAATCATCTTTCCGATGCGGAAGGCTGGGGTACATGGGATTTGTTCGGCGGTGGTCTGATTGCGGATATTGCCAAGCATTCGGCACTGGATTCTGCCCAGACCGCTGTGGCAGTGCTGCAAAGCAGGCTTCGCAGCTTCAAGACCGAGCTGGTGGATGTGGACGTGGAAGCGGATGTACAGATCAGCTTGGATGGTTTTATGAGCTTTGCGGATTTCTTCTTTGATGGCATCTTCATGGATTATGCCGTGATGAATCACATTGAGCAGGCTTCCGACAGAGTACGGAAGACCAAGAGCCGTATCCGGGAAATTTTGAATGCCCTCAGTACCCTGCAGACCGAGCGGGAAGCAGCAATACATACCCTGCGGGAACAGCTGGCACGGCTGGTGATGGAATAAAAAGGAGACAATGGGGACTGTTACATACTGTACCGAAAATACCACCATCGTAGGGAGCGTCGTCCTCGAAGCTCCGAGGCGCAGTTGAAAGGTTACCTATGAAACGTAGACAGCAGAATGTATAAGTGCGGATTTTACGGAGCGTCGGGGACGACGCTCCCTACGCAGAGTAAGGTTTAACTGCGCTGTTTTTGCTGTAGGGCTGTCCCTACAAATCAAAAAACGACACCCCATGTGGGGTGTCGTTCATTTTTGTGTATTAACGAATGTGTTACAGTCTGTAAATTACAGGTTGTAAGCCCATTCGAAGCCTTCGTGCATAGCATCGGAGGACTGACGAGCCTTGATAGCGTCGCCGATAACGCCAACTTCGGGAACGAATTCCTTCAGAGCTGCGGACAGAGGATCGTAGTTACGTGCGCCCAGACCGAACAGAACGTAGTCGAAGCCTTCCAGCCATTCTTCCTTATCCCATTCGCCTGCAGCGTTCTTGCGCTGTACCTTGACGGAGGAGTCGGTAACTTCCAGAACCTTGGTGTTTACGTTGATGTGAACGTTGTTCTTGTCCAGAGCGTGCATCAGGGGGATGCGGTTGGGCTGGCAAACGCCGTTCAGGATCTTGGGAGCCATTTCGATGATGGTGATGTCAACGTCGCCGATAGAAGTTGCCTTCTGGCCGGCGGTAGCCATCATCAGGTTGGGACGTGCGTCCATCAGGATGGTTTCAGCGGTTTCGCAAGCTACTTCGCCGCCGCCCAGAATAGCAACCTTACCGGAGTTGATAACCAGATCGCCGCGCAGGAAGTCGTGAGCGGTCAAAACGGGGTAATCGGTAGTGCCCTTGATGGGGGGAACCAGAGGCTTAGCGCCGGTTGCGCACAGAACTGCATCGGGAGCGAAAGCCTTAACGTCTTCAACGGTAGCTTCCTTGTTGAATACGAATTCAACGCCAGCCTTCTTGCAGCGGTAGTTCAGGTGCATCAGCCACTTGCACATTTCCTGCTTGCCGGGAGAACGAACAGCCAGGTTCAGCTGACCGCCGATGATGCCTGCCTTT
>JAFQDR010000276.1 GCA_017415945.1 Oscillospiraceae bacterium | reverse complement strand
GATTTCAGATCGATGCATACATATTGCTTTTGTTCCATACGATTGCCTCCGTTTCAGTCTATATATATTATGATACCATTTTGTACGACATGATTCAACATAAGGTGTGTAAATTTTCGGTGCAAATGACTTCCTGTATTCGTATAGATATCTGTGAAGAATCGTATCAAAAAAGACGGTACATAAAATCGTAGCAAACTTTATCAAAAACCTGTTGAAATGCATGTGGAAAAAGCGTCGCAAATATATCGAACGTTTTGTTTGAGACATTTATATCTGATTCACGGCTACACTTGAGTAACAGAAAGGAAAGGTATTGTAAAGATGGCTATATACGGATACTGCAGAATATCGCAGAAGAAGCAAAATATTGAACGTCAGGTTCGCAACATATTGAATGTTTATCCTACTGCAATTATCATCCGGGAGGCTTTTACCGGAAGGAAGATTGAAGGACGTAAGGAATGGGAGAAGATATACAAAACCGTCCGCTCCGGTGATATGATCGTTTTCGATTCCGTTTCTCGTTTTTCCAGAAATGCGGAGGAAGGATTCGAACTGTACCAGGATCTTTACTATAAAGGTGTTGATCTGGTATTTCTGAAAGAACCGCAGATCAATACAGAAACCTTCAAGCGAGCCTTGGATCGTGCCATTCCGATGACCGGTACGAATGTTGACTACATTCTGGATGGAATCAATAAATTCCTGCTTGAGCTTGCCAAGGATCAGATCCGGCTTGCATTTGAACAGGCAGAAAAGGAAGTCGAGGATCTACGGCAGCGAACACGGGAAGGTATTGTGACAGCACGGCTGAACGGAAAGCAGATCGGTACCCGTCCCGGAGAGAAACGCACCACCAAGAAATCCGTGAAGATCAAGGGGATCATTGAGAAGCATTCTGCGGATTTCAATGGGAATCTGTCTGATGTGGAAATCATGCAGATGACCGGGGTTGCGAAGAATACATATTATAAGTACAAGAAGGAATTGAAGGCAACTTCGGATGATATAGAATAATCTTCAAATAGAGGAACCTCCATGAAACCGTTTAGCAGTATCATGGAGGTTTATATTGGTTTTCTTTATTTCATATCTGCCTCACTCCACCTTGATCCGCTCCACTACAACGGAGGATTTCGTCAGCTTAAACACAGCCAGTCCCGACAGAATGGATACGGCGATGCACACCGCCAGCATGATCACGCCGGACAGCCAGTTCAGGGAAACCAGTGCATCCATTGCGGTATTTACGAAAACTGCAATCAGTGGAAAACCGATGCCGACCGTAATCAGCACCGCCGCACCGCCGCTGTACAGGCTTTCGGTAAGCAGCATCCGCATCATCTGTCTGTCCGTCATGCCCACGGCTTCCAGCATGGCGAATTCACGCTTCCGCTCCGTTGCAGAGGACAGGGCTGTGTTGACGATGTTCAGAGCGCCAATGAGGAAGATCATTGCGGCAAGGCTGTAGCCCACGGTCTGCAGAGAAACCACGGTCCGCTTCATGTCTTCAAGATCATCATATCGTCCCCGCACGGATGCGCTTACCCCAACAGTTTCCTCCTCAAAGCCGAACTGTTCACGGTATTGGATGCGGGCAGTCTCATAATACTCCTCATCAACTGTGAGAGTAATGCTGTCGCACAATTCCTCAAGAGAAAGACGGACAGTATCGTAATCCACTGCATCAAGCAGAAGCAAAGTGGTCATTCCTTTGCCGAATTCTTTGAGAAACGCGCTCTCCGGTAAAAACAGAACAGCCCGACTGCTCATCTTATTGAGAAATCCCGTAATCCTGTATGCGGGAAGCCGTCCCGGAACCTTCACACGGTATTCCCCAACATTCAGCTTAACGGTATCTTCTTCCGTGAAATAAGAAAATGTTGGCTGAAAATCCTCATAAACGATCCAGCCTTCCTCGTAGCCTTCCCCGATAGTGGTGTCGTCGTCATACCGCAGGTGCCGGAAGAATTCGTCGGGAATGCTCACCACCGCACAGCTAACTCTGCCTTCCATGGCTTCCTGCAGGGTGTCCGACCACTCATATGACGCAACCATGTCTTTCAGTTCCCGAAGCTGGGATACGGTGCGTACCGGTGTGGGAATATCAACGACAGAGGAACGGATCCGCCATACTTTGTCAACGCCAGGCAGGTTCTCTACGGATGCGATAAACTCCTCCGTCAGACCGCGTCCCTCATCAATCCGAACAGACATAGTGTATTCATCCGGCGGAAGAATCGTATTATCCTGTACAGGGTTAACATAACGGTATGTTTTCTCAGGCTGAACAATGTAATCGGTCATGGAAATCTGCGATTCGGTATAGGCAAGCATATAGTCGCACAAGGTAGCAATCAGCACGAACAGAATCACGGACATTGCCATGGACAGGGCGGTGATCACTGTTTTCTTCCGATTCCGGGAGATTGAATACTTCGCCAGCTTCACGGGATCGGGAACAGCGTGTTTTTTACTGTAGTTTTTCCTCCGCACATAACGCTTTGGCAGGTCTGCGGAAGGATTATAGTCCACGGTAGCAATGGGCGTGAGTTTTTTCAGCTTTCTCAGGGGACGGTCAGCCGACCACAGCAGTGTACCCAGCGTCAGAATTACCGTCAGAACCGCGATCCACGGTGTAAATCGGAATTTCAGCTCACCTTCAGCCAGAGCGGATACAAACATCAGCGGCGAGAGAATCTTCCATCCGATCAGATACCCGGCAATCAGCCCTGCGGGGATTGAAATCCCATAAAGAATGGTGGATTCGGTGCGGATCAGCTGTCGGAGCTGTTTGTGCGTGGTGCCGATGACGGAGAGAAGCCCCATAGACTGCATATCCTGCGTCAGTGCGATGGAGTACACGTTGTAGATCAGCAGGAAGGAACATAGAAACACCACCGCCGCCGAAAACAGCATAAGAAAAACATTGGCAGGGTTGAACGCCTGCATAACCGTCGTGAGATATGCAGGACTGACTGCCCCAAGATGTTCGGGGATACTATCCCAGTAACGCCCGTCAATGAGTGAATCATACTTCTCCTGCAGATTCAGGGAATTCTTCATCATGATATACACCGCAGTTTTTCCGGAAGCTGCGGGAATACCGCCGAATACCGCTTTCACAGGTCTTCCGGAACGGCTTGCCAGAATGCCGGAGACAGTCACCTGCCGTCCGTCTTCCAGCAGCACAGTATCACCGATCTCTGTATCCGGGTAATACTCAGGATTGACAAGCACTTCATCGGCTGATCCTGGGAATTCACCGGACTCGATCTCCGTGAAGAAATGCTCCAAGATATCTTCGTTTTCAACCGTATAGATCCCGTTGTCGGCACAAACCAGCACGGCTTCCTTCACATACTTGGATTCGGCAACCTTGTCCCGCAGTTCCTTCGGTGTCAGGGTAAAGGCATCGGTCAGCAAATAGCTGTGATAATCCGTTCCCCAGTCCAGAAACATAATCTGCGTGTAGCTGTCGATGATGTTGGCGGAAATACTCACCACCGTCATGAACAGCACAGCCGTGAGAAATATCGCCGCACAAATCACGAAAGAACGTGCTTTTCGCGTCCGGATTCGACTCAGCGCCAGTTTGGTGATTACATTCATTTTGTCACCCCGCTGTCGCTGACGATACTGCCGTCTTCAATCCGGATTCGCCGTGAGGTCATCTGTGCCAATTCCTCGTTGTGGGTGATCACCACAATCGTCTGTGCGAATTTCTCGTTCAGCGATGCCAGCGTCAGCATCACACCCATGCCGGTTTTGGAGTCCAGATTGCCCGTCGGTTCATCTGCAAGGATGATATGCGGCTTCGTGATCAGCGCCCGTGCGATTGCTACACGCTGCTGCTGTCCTCCCGAAAGCTGAGACGGCATGGCGTTCTTTTTGTCCTCGATACCGAGGGTGTACAGAAGCTCGTCCACCTCATTTGGGTCTGCATCCATTCCGTCCAGTCCCAGCGGGAGCGTGATGTTTTCCCATACGTTCAGATTCGGGATCAGATTATATCGCTGGAACACAAATCCGATGCACCGGCGGCGGAATACCGTCAACGGATCGGGGGCGAGAGCATAAATATCCGTTCCGTCGATGAACACCTTGCCGTTTGTGGGAATGTCCAGCCCGCCCAGCAGATGCAGAAGTGTGGACTTGCCGCTGCCGCTTGTACCGACAACGGAAACAAATTCACCACGGGAAACAGACAGAGATACGTCGTCAAGAGCGCGTACCTCCGTTTCTCCCGTGGTGTAGATTTTTGTGAGATTTTTGGTTTCGATCAGCATAAAACTGCCTCCTTTCTTTAATGATTTCATTCTACAGAGACAATCTTACTGAAATGTGACGAATTCTTACAGTTCTGAAAGATTTCAGGTTTTGGGCAGATAAACAGTAAAGATACTGCCGTTTTCATCGGATTTGGCAGAAACACGACCGCCTTCGGTGTTGAGAATGTTCGCCGTGAGATACAGTCCGATACCGACACCGCTGTGATTCGCCGCATTTTTTCCACGGTAAAACCGCTTCCAAATATTGCAGAGTTCGTCTTCCGGGATTCCGCCGCCCTTATCGGCAATGTCAATGCGGACGAACATATCGTATGCACAGGCGGAGATTGTAATTTCGCTGCTCTCCGGCGAATACTTCACAGCATTGTCGAGAATGTTGCCCACCGCTTCCGCAGTCCAGCGCAGGTCAAATATAGCCGTCAGATCATCGGGGATTTCACAGCGGATATCAATATTCTTCGCGTCAGCATTGGCATAATTCGCTTCGATCACTTGCCTGAGCAGTTCTTTCACGGAATTATCCTTTGGTAAAAGATTCTCCGCAATCAGTCCGCCCTCGCATTTCGCCAGTTTCGTCAGTGAATCCATGAGAAACGACAGTTTTTCCGTCTGGGCGCGGATGATCTCACCGTTTTCGCCCATTTCGGTGTACATGAGAATGGACGCCAGCGGCGTTTTCGACTGATGCGCGATATCAGCAACAAGGGAGGAAATACTCCGATAACCATTCTGAACTTTCGCTTCTCTTGTTTCCAGCTCATTCAGGTAGGTGATCAGCTTGCGCTCGGTTGGTGTCAGATGTTCATCTGCAATATGATCCGCACTTTCTCCGCCGAGGATGCGCTCGAATCGCTCGAAAATCCGCTGATTCTTCTGGCGTTCGCGAATGAAACAGATGCCGCAGACGGCAAGAAGAGTCAATATGTACCCGAGAATCAGCCACGGTGACTCAGAATACTGCCACAGTACAAAAAACGCCGCAGAAAATATTCCTATCACAATTCCGCACCCAATCATTTCTTCGCACCTTTCCAGACATAGCCCATACCGTAAACCGTGCCGATGCAGTCCGCACCCAGCTTGTCCCGGAGCCGCTTCACCATCACGGACAGTGCGTTTTCGTCTATGTAATCGCTGTCGCAAGACCAGATTTTGTCCACCAGAGTCTGACGTTCGAGAATCTGTCCCTTGTGATTGCAGAACACGGTAAGTAATTTCTGCTCGGTGGTACTGAGAATGACACGCTGTCCGTCCGCTGAAAAGGTCAGCTCCGTGAAATCAAAGCGAAAGCGTGCGTCTTCGTAAATGTGATTCGATGAACGCTTTCGCAGAGCAGCAGAAATTCGCTCCTGCAGGATTGTCAACGAAAACGGTTTCTTGATATAATCGCACGCCCCGGCACGGAACGCAGTTACTTCGTCGATCTCCGCATCACGGACAGTAAGAAAGATCACAGGGACGTCCTGTACAGCAGTCATTTCACGGCACAACTCGATGCCGCTCCCATCGGGAAGATTACAGTCGAGCAGAAGCAGATCGAAAGTTCGCTCACGAAGAATACGGCGTGCGGAAGCAAGATCGGCAGCGGAACATACTGAAATATCATTGTTCTGTAATGCCAAAACCAGTCCTTCCCGCAGGGTGTGATCGTCCTCAACGATTAGAATATATTTCATTTACAGTATCATCTCCCACATGATTGATATTTCCATTATATCATGCAAATATTTCGTCAATGTTAATGAAATAGACAACACCAAAGATCAGAATACAGAAAACACAGCACCCTCAATGTGAGCTTGTGCTGTGTTTTTTTCAGAATCAATTCAGGAATAAAATCTCATGAAGTGCATCACACAGCTCGGCAACTCTGCGGAATACCGCATCCTCATCCTCTGTCTGTGCCGTATCAATATGCGTCATGATCGTCAGCACATATGCCCGCTCCGGCGCATAAACGATTGCCGTATCGTGGTACCCATCCGTACCGCAGTTGCTGCCGTATTTGTGGGCGGTTTCATACTTTGTTCCTGCAGGAATCTGACTATTGAACGCAGTATTCTTCAGATGGTCAATCAGGATGCTGTTCTCTGCGCTGTACCGATGAATCTCCAGCATCACACGGGACAGTTTCTTCGGTGTGACCCTTGACCATTCCCATTCCTCATCCATCGGAAGTCCGCCGCTGCCGAAGTTTGCCACATATTTGTTGTACCCTTCGATGCCGAAGGTTTCATACAGTAGCCGGTGTGCCTGATTGTCGGAATATCGGATCGAGTATTCTATCAGCTCACCTACTGTGAATGTAGTACCTATGTCGTCCCAGTTCAGTTTGCCTGTAGAACTGGTACGACTGACCTGCTGAAGCGTGATTTCGGTTTCAAGATCAACTCCGGCAGAGAGCAGGTACTGACAGTACACCGGTTTCACCGTGCTGGCTGTGTGGTACTTGTTTTCCTCGCCGATGCCGAACCAGTATTCTTCGTCCACATCGGTGAAATATACACCTGCGTTCGTGGATGCGGATATGGCTTCATATATTTCCATCAGGATGAAAGCAGCACGGGGATCAGTGATATTGGTATGAAGATCGTCCGGCATTGTTGGCGGCTCCGGAGGTTCCGTTTCTGTAGGAGTGGTTGCTTCCGGAGTCTGTTCGACGGCAGCAGGTATTGATTCCGTTTCATCGGAGATATCCGCCGTCTCTGCTTCTGTTACCACCATCGGTACGGTTTCAGGCGGTTCTATCTCGGAAGTGACCGCATCCTGCGTTGCTGTGTCCGATTTCGGAACGGTTTCTTCTATGGGCTCGTCGGTTGTACCAATGGATTCTTCACACCTCTCCTTCGGAGTATCGGTTATTTCCGTTGGGACAATAGCACATGAACAAACAAGAATCAGCACTGCCACCAGGCAGACACACAGCACTTTTGCTTTGTTTATGTAATATCTCATCCTTCTCTTACTACATAATTGAAACGGTCAATATCGGTAATTCCCATATCGCGGAGAATCGCTTCACTTTTCTTTCTGTTCTCATCGGTGTTGTACCCCGGAATCAGCGGCAGCCGTACACGAATCCTCGCCGGATCCGTAAGCGCAGCAAGCAATCGGAGATTGTTCAGCGCAGTTGACACTTCTTTGCCGGTGTATGCCAGATAAATATCCGGATCGGTATCCTTGACGTCCACAATAAACCCATCCATAACCTGTGCGGCAGTCCGAACATTACTCTCCGGCACGCACAGACTGGTTTCGGCGTACAGTTTCCATCTTGTTCCGCACAAAGCACGGAACTGCGGGAAAAAGTCCGCATACAAAAGCGGTTCTCCTCCCCCAAAGGTTACACCGCCTCCGGTTGCCTCGAAATACAGGGAATCCAATTTGACCTTATCATACAGCTCCTGCGGAGTATAGCGGTTGACTTTGGCACTCTCATCCCACGTGAACTTGTTGATGCAATACGCACACCGCAAAGGACAGCCACATGCACAAACCAGAGTGGTAACGCCCTCTCCATCGGTTGCCATCCGTAAACGTGAGATCGCCGCCGTAGGAAAGAAGACTCTTTTTTCCTCGGGAGAAGTCATGGCTGCGCCTCATCATCCTCGGCCGGATACCGGATATCGCCTTCAAGAACAAGTTCCTCCTGCGCTGCCGGCGGAATTCCACCTGCTATCTCCAACTCATCCTCTTCTGTATCCACCGGAACATCGCAGTTCTCTGTGTCATCTCCGATGGGAAGCGTTCCAACGGCTTCTGTCATATCATCGGGAACCACTTCTCCCATTTCCAGTTCCGTTTCCGGAATGGCAGGTACACCTTCTGTAACCATCGTTTCATCTTCAAATGTGTCAGGAAGGGGATCACCCATTGTTGGGGTTACGGTCTGACGGTCACCATCCAAGGAATCGATAACTGAGTTGTTAACTTCTTTTACCGTTTCGATCGGTGTGCAGGAGGTCAGCAAAAAGCCGGCAGAAATACCTGCGAGCACTACTTTTTTTCCGGCTGCACGCCGCTTTTCCAACTCCCGTTCCAACATCTGTACTTCCCATTCGCATTTCGGGCAGGTTCCGCGGCATTTTCCCCTGTGGGTACATTCCTCAATCACGAAACGGATGTCGTTTTGTTCGGCAATCTGTCGGCGAATTTCTTTCAGAATCTTACATTTATGTTTCCCGGTCATTGGATTTCCTCCTCACTTTATATATTCTCTCGGCACTGACACAGCCACCTTGTCCCCGTTATCTGTTATGATATACACAGTGACCGGCATTTCCAGATCGCTTAAATCCCCTTTGTTGTACGGTGCGTTCACATAATCCGAGACATTGAGAATTCTGCAGTTTTTCACGTCGAAAGCTTCGGTATATGCTGTCCATGTACCGGAATCCCGTTGTTTATAGGTTTCGTCATAGACCGAATATACCGCTTCGCTCTCCCAGCCTTCCTTGAACAGATCTCCGATAATCAGTTCATCTCCTGTAAGAGCGTTGAAATAATACGCAAAATAGGCTGAGTTGTGGTGATCTTGAATTACCGTAAAGTTAATGTCAAATATTCCCGTTTCTGTTTTTTGCGGGAATGCGAGATTGGCTCCCCTTATTTCTATGTATCGATTCCCATATAGACTCACCTGAAAATCCGGGAACGGACCTATTGTGACTTTGTCAAACCCGGGGTCGATCGCTCGTGCGGATTCCAGAAGTTTTTCGGGAGTAAAATACACATTATAAAGGGAATCGATGAAAGTATTGATCTTATCGCAAACATCTTCAGAAAGTGAGTTATTCTCTTTATCCAGATACCATATCGTGATTCCGTTTTTCTCCTCAGCGTATTCGCTTGTTGTCCCGTATCTGATCTTCCTGTACACCGGCGTATCCGCATCCGCATATCCTGCCATATCTCTTGGTACGCTTGTCACCATATGCTCAAGCATTCCGTCGAGTGACAGCACAACGCCGTCCGCAAAGCAGGTGTTCCGCTTGAAAATGATACTGTCAGCCGTGAAGGTAAATTCACCCTCATAGAGTCCCGTGAAATCATGAAGCATGGCGTGGGTGATGTGCGACATACTTGAATAGGACGCCACCGCCTCATTTGCAAGGTGCTGATTCAGTATCGCTGTAAAGTCCAGCTCCTCAAAGAACAGATCGGACAGCTCCAGCCGTTTTCCTGTGTAAACATCAAATACAGCGGTACGGACATCGTAATAGTAATCCGGGGAATCCTGTGCGCCCTCGTTGTATCTGAGTCCCACAACAACGGACAGATAACCGTTGATAAGTGTTTTTCTGATCACAACATCCTCAGATGCAAATCCCCACTGAAAACGGGACTTGACGAAACTTTTCATTTCCTCTTTATCAAGTGCGGCAAGCTCTGCCTCCGCATCGGCAATGAATGCGGCGATTGCTTCGTTCAGTCCTTCCGCCGTAAAGGATTCGGGAACAGAATTGCACTCGAAGTAGTAGTCCGCCATTTCGTCCGGCTTCATGACACCCGATGTGCCGACAGCGGTGTACAGCATCTTTGTTGTGGACTCGGGCAGGGTCAGTCCTTCCACACGACGGTACGGAATAAATCCTGCATCGGCAATCATCTGCTGCCCCTCATCTGACTGAATCCATTTCACCAGCGTTCGGACATTAGAATCTTCCGGTTCGTCTGCAGAAAACACAGCGTAGTTATAGCCAAGCAGCGGATAACTTCCGTCTGCAAGAGTGGTAAGGGACGGTTCCACGCCATTTACCTTGATGTATTTGATCTCGGAGATGTTTTCGTACATTCCATCGGAATACGCATATACCGAATAGCCGATGGCGTCGATACCGTTGTCATAGTTAGCGATCACATCGAGAATTCCGCTCATGGATGCGGGAATCTGATCGGTGACTGGCTTCATCAGCGGGGTATCACCCATGAAGGAGATCATATAATTCTGGCTTCCCGAATCGGCGTTGCGCTGGTATGCGATGATCTCAGCATCATTTCCGCCGACTTCCTTCCAGTTGGTGATCTTGCCGGAGTAAATGTCTTTGATCTGCTCAATGGTGAGTGTATCCACGGGATTGTCCTTGTTGACAACGAACACAAAACCCTCTCCGGCAACCGGCTCTGCTTCATGTCTGAAGTCCCGTTCCTGCATGGTCTGGAGCTGAGAATCGGAAAGCGGTGTGGTGAAGATCAGCTCACATTTGCCGTTCAGCAGATTCTGAAAGGATGTATAGGTTTTGGTGTGTGCGATGGTTTGCTCTCCGCCGAGAATGGCATTGCGTACTGCTTTATCCAGATTGGTGGTGGAGGTGGATCCGTCGGTGATGGGGAAAACGAAGTCCTCGGGAAGTTGAACGGTAATCTTTTCGGGCGGAGTTACGTCCGAATCGGAAGTGCCCGGCAATTCACCCACATTCACATAGAACGATTTTCTGACCTGATTGAGAATCTCCTCAACAAAATCTTCTCCGTCAATATCAAGATACTGCCAAACCTCCAATATATATGCATCTGCGTCCGTTGTTATATAGAATAAATACCTTCTGTAGTGAAGACCTTTGATCTGCTCTCCGTCACCGTAATATCCTACATAAGTGTGTCCCGCATCCGTTTCACCCTTGATCGGACTATCCATATCATACTGTGTATACCCCGGTTCAGTTGCTCGAAGTTCATCTGTAAACTCCTGAAGCGTTTGGGTGGTCTTTCTGTAGGCGACCCGTTTTACGGTCGGAAAAGCTGGTGAACCATCATAATCCTCCACGAAATCACCGGTCTTCCAGTACCACGACTTCGGTATTTTCAGCACAAGAGAGTTGTCACCGTCCTGTGGAATCGTGTATATCTTAAAATCACCGTCTGAAACTGCGGATAATTCAATAATCGATGGCATATTTTTTGAAAACTCAATGCTCGTACCAATAAGATGCCGATATTTCTCCACATCACAGGAAGTCATCTTCCATACAAGTACAGCACCGTCACTATTTTCTGATGAAGCTAAACGGAACTTCAATGTTATATCCGGATCCGTATGCATAACGCTGCTGTCGTGCAACACTGCGGTAATTTCCTGCGAAACCGGATCGATAGTAAAGGAGCCTGCATAGCGGTTGACATACTCACTTTCGAAGAAACCGTAGTCAAAGTTCATTGCAGCGGTTTTCATATCAAAAGCAAGGCGGTAAAACTGGTATCCGTTTTCATCTGCAAAGCCATAGTACCACTCACCGTTTATGGCTTCCCAATCAATAACAGTTTCTTTTCGCTCGATTACTCCGCGGTCAATGAGGTCCTGTTCTGTATAGTCTAAAACTGCCATCGGTTCATCGTTTAATGGATCAGCAACAGAAATAAAG
>JAFQDR010000275.1 GCA_017415945.1 Oscillospiraceae bacterium | reverse complement strand
GTTGGTTTTGACGGGATACTGGGGTTCTTCGCAAATACCCAAACCGTTACTATAACCGGGGATGCCGTCATGACCGTCATCTTCATCGCCGCCATTACCGTCATCATCGTCGTCATCGCAGTCACCGTCAGTGATGCTCGGATCCTGCGAAGCTTCCAAACAGGCACTTTCTACTTCCGGCTGCAGTTTCGTTACTTCCTCAAGGGCATCATAGAATTGTTCCAGTGCAAACCATTCAGAACCGCCGCCAGCAATTCCGATACCAAGGTTGACGATAATGCCCTGCGGTCCTTTCAGAGCAAAACCTGCCGCAATGGAAACAAGCTCACCGACAACCTGACCGTATTTTACATAAAGCAGGTTTTTGTTCCAGTCCTCGGCTTCTCCGATTGCATCCATAAGCCTCCGGTGTGCTTCACTGCATTTATCCCATTGTGTGTAATATGCGTCTCCCCCCGGACAGGCCGAAGTGAGGGCCTCCTTCATGCGATCTGCCTGTTCTTGCGCAAATTGAAGCCGGTTATGATTCTCAATGCAGGTGTCAAAGGCCTCGGTTGCATCTTTGATCGTTACGACAAGGCTTAACACATCCACGCCTGTGAAGAATGCTTTCCAATAAATATTATCAAACGTATTGAGCTTATTTGCATATTTGAGGAATTTGCTTCCCACGACCCGCTCGCAGTTTTCAATACTGAGCTTTGTGGATATCAGTTCCGCACGCAGATTCTTGAGGGTCTGTTCCGCTTCCGCAATGGCATTTCTTGTCCGTCTGCTTTCGAGGATGTCATCGAGAGTCTTTCTCTGGGCTTCAATGATACTCTTCTGATAATTGTCGCCCCATTCGATATTATGGACTCTTCCTTCGATCTCGTCGAGGGATTTCTTCCACGCCTCGATGGTTTCTTCAAAGTTTTCTGCGGACGTTTCCAGACCGAGCTTTTTCGTAAGCTCGTTATCAAAGTATTTCCGTACTTTCTCCGTCGCATCCAGTGCCACGTCGAGCGCTCCGACTGCACCACCATAGAAGCTTACGGCAACTTCTTTGAGTGCCTCCTTAAATGAAGCACCTCCTTCGTCTCCCGATACAGCACCGGAATGATTTACAGCATACTCAATGCCGTTGTTGGGATCGACAACAGAAGTCCGGAGGCTTTCAACATCGGTCTTCAAATAGAAGCTGTCGAGCACCATATCCAGATCGTCGCCGATTCTGGATGTGTCGATTTCGGTGTATTCCGTATTGAAAAGGAGATCATCTGCGGTAAGATCGGTAGGTTTGCAGACGACATCATCGCCAAGCGCGGACATAATATCCTGAATGCCTTCCGCAGGGGAATCGGCGATTGGATTGCCGCCGATCATTTCCTGCGCCGCCGCTGTACTGCTCTGCTGTGCTTCCTGCTGCAGACGATAGAAGTCATTGCTGATGGACAGCAGAGTACGCATCATCTGCTTTTCTTCATCTGTCAGCCCTTCCATATTTTCGATGGCGAATTCCACGTCATCAGGGTCATAATATTCGTAGGGCTCACTTTCAAGCACCGCAATATAATTTGCCGCCTTATCTTCCATCTCATCGACAAGCTGTTCTACGGAATAGGATATTCCGTATGCACTGCCTACCGGGACGGAGTTGCTGCTGCCACCGGCTGCCATGCTGTAATCAAAGGAGTAGCCGTAGGGCAGATCCCGAACGGTATAGGTACCCGCTTCCAGCGTCAGGGAGCCGTCGTAGGTTCCGGTTTCACCATTGTAGCGCAGCTTGACATCATAGATGGTCGGGACAGGATCGTCCTCGCCGCAGAACACCTTCATATAGACGGTATTGTCTTTGATGACATCGTTATCGCTCATTTTCAGCGCATAGTTAAAGACTGCATCGACCGTCAGCGTTCCGTCGGCATTGATTTTTTTCTCGTTGACGGGAACGCTGAAGCTGGCGCCGGGGTTTTTCTGCAGATCGATCTTTTTGAGAACGGTCTGACTGTCGTTATCTCCTGCCTGCCAGTCTGTGCGGATGGTGAGCTCTTTCGGGATTGTATTGTTGAGCGAACTGTTGATCAGCGTCACCATGTAATTCTCGGAGGTCCAGACCAGTTCACCGTCTTTATCCACGATTTCAACATAAAGATCGTGGGTGCTGGCACCGTCGGTATAGCGCTCCAGCGTATAGGGCAGATAGTTTCTTCCCTCGCCGGTGATCTTGAGTTCTTGTTCGGACTCCGGTTCTCCGTTCACATAAAGGTATCCGGTGTATGGTGCTTGATCCTTAGGAAGCTTTGTGTAAAGCGTTACAAAATGATCAGCGTTTGTCGTCCAGCCGGAAGGCGTGGGATCGATCATTCGGATAGAGGTTTCCTCAGGCAGGTACAGCGTCAGATAGTCCTGCGTGCCTGAACTGGTTTTCGCCCGGATGCGGAGCGATTCCCCTGTCGGCTTTACATACAGAAGGATCGTGCCGCGTGGCTGGGTTGTCGTTACCACAAGACTGTCTGTTCTGTCTGTAACGATTCTCTCCGTGAGTCCAAGTCCATCCTCGCCAAAGGCATAGGTTCCCCCAATCGATTCCACGGGCAGAGAATTGATCCCGCTGGCACTGAATGTAAATTCGATGGTCTCGCCTTCGGCATAAGCTTCTTTGAAAATATGATTAAAATTGAGATACATCGGCACAAGACCGTCGGTCTGCATCGCTGTATCAAAGGACGCTGCTATCGCCAGTTCGCCGCCATAGTAAAAGTAGGGAAGCTCGCGCTCCAACGTCACATCTTCGGTCAGGTCAATGGTTTCTTTCAGATAATATTCGAAAGGAACTCCCAACTGTTCCAGTGCATCGGAAGCATCGATGGTCGGCACACGATAGTTCTGCTCAATGGCCACCAGTGTGTATGTATCCCGCGGCAGAAAACTTGAACAGGTTTTGCCAAGGCCATCGAAAACAAGGTTGTCCTCGCTGTCAAAGAGGAAAACGTGTCCTTGTCGGTTCAGGGTGATCTCCAGCTTGGGGGCTTTATAGATAGTGATATCCAGCGGCACCTGTTCGCCTTCATTGGTGATGGTGAAGGTGTATGGGTCAAATATGACTTCATCCATCCGGGCACAGCGGATCGTCACGCGGTCGCCGATTTTGAAGTATTCGTCCATATCCATGCCGAACTCAATGCGGAATGTGGAATTGCCGTTTTCTTTGATTTTCGCGCCGGTATATTCTTCGCCGGTACGCTCGTTGACGGCGATCAGCGAAACCCCCGCCAGTTTCGCGACCAGCGCAGCATAGTCGGAAATTTCCACCGTGGGATAGGACCAAGCCATCCGGTTTACCAGGGTAAGGGTGCCCACATCAATGACACCGTCAACGGCGGGCATCATCTGCACGTTTTCCAGCACGACACGCTCATAACCCAGTGCTGCATAATCGAGCCGGGTAGACGCACGGAGGATCTCTGCGGTGAAGTAACCGCTGTTGTCCGGTGTAACTATCACTGGCGTTTCGATTCCGGCAATTACCGTTGTCAATGTCAGGCTGAGCCAGTCCACCGGGGGATAGGTGTAGCCATCCACCATGACCCGTCCCGTAACGGTCAGCGTCTCTCTGGGAACAAGCACAAATTCCGTGCGCTCACCCAATACCGTTACCTTATGGCGATACTCGCTGCCGGTGCTGTAGGCATCCCGCACCTCGTCGCTGAAGGAAACGACCGCAAATACGGGTGTATCCTCCGTGACCAGCCAGCCCTGTTCGTGGACATAGGTGGTGCCTTCGGCAAGGAGATTGCCCTCGCTGTCTTCCCAGCGGACGGTAAAGGCATCCTTGGGCAGGGTGGCATCGTCGCCGTTTTCATCCTTTGCCTTGACCGAAATGATGGTTGCTTCCGCAGGGAGGACGGTAATGTTCTGTGTGCGACCGCAACCCGCACAATAGGCTTCGACCTCGTAAGGCTCGGTGGCGATTGGGTCTTCTTCATATTCCCAATCATGAGGCTTCTGAAAATATTCATAACACGTATCGCAGTAGCCATCATGATACGCTTCGTCGTAATAGGAATAATAGCCGGTATCATGCCCTGCGGCTTCTTTGGTGACAAACTCGCCCACATAGTCGCAGGCCGTGCAGTACAGACGGTAACGCAGATCAGTTTCGCAATCCCCCATGGTCAGGTTGTCCAGATCGACGGTCAGCGTATGTCTCACCGTCTGGGATGCGGTACAGCCGTCCTCGGTGCAGGTGCGGGTGTGGGTGCTGTCGCCATCGGAAACGAAAGGCGCAAGCTCATGGCCGCAGTCGGGGATGTACGAGCAGACCAGTGCCGGCGTATATTCATCGATGGAGGCATTGTATGCCTCGATCTCCCTTGCCGCTACGGAATCCTCGTAGACGTGGAAGATGGCAAAGGGTCTCCATTCATTGAACCATGCCATATCGGTGTCATAGTCTTCCGTGGCTTTCAGGCTCAGTTCCCGGCTCAGAATATAGACATTCTGCAGTCTTGTGACCGGAATACCCAGCTCCTCCAGCTTGTAATCCAGATTGCCGCCCAAGTGGGAAAAGACCGATTCGCCCATGGTTTTCAGGCTGGCAGGCAGGGTGATATCATAAATGCGGTCGCAGTTCTGGAAGGCGCCGTCGTCGATACGCTCGAGACCCTCGTGCAGGATGACTTCGTGCAGCATGGTGCAGCTGACGAAAGCACCGCTGCCGATGGTTTTGACAGAGCCGGGAATTTCCACGCGCTTGAGTCCAGGACCGTCAAACTTAGTGGACAGGTCATCGCCGCCACCCTCGCTTTCGGCATTCAGACCGCTGCAGCTGTCGAAAGCACCCTCGCCGATCTCTTCCACACCTTCGGCAATGGTCAG
>JAFQDR010000274.1 GCA_017415945.1 Oscillospiraceae bacterium | reverse complement strand
TTCCAGGCAAAGTGGAGCGACGAATTCAATAAGGGAATGAATACGGACGGTGTGTTCCATGCTGCAGGCGGCGACGTGAACTGCACCTTTATGAATAAGAAACTCGCGGAAATGAATTATTACTGGGCAGAGGATTTCGGCGCTGTGCAGATGTTCATGAAAAACGGCGCATCTATGTGGTTCATCCTGCCGGACGAAGACAAAACTGTGGATGATGTACTCTCAGGCGGGGACTATATGAATATGGTCACGCTGAGTGATGCGTTCCCCAAGGAAAACAAGAAATGGATGAAGGTCAATCTGTCCGTGCCTAAGTTTGACGTTTCTTCCTCTGTGAATGTGAAGGAAGGTCTGCAGGATCTTGGAGTGTCAAAGATTTTCGACTGGACGACGAACAGCTTTGCATCCACCATGCAGAGCAAATCCAAGCCCTATCCCATTTATCTTGACAGCATCAATCAGGACACCCGTGTGAAGATCGACGAAACGGGCGTCACTGCCGCCAGCTATATTGAGCTGAACTTTGGTGCCGGTGCTGCCGAGCCGCCGGATGAGATCATTGACTTTGTTCTCGACCGTCCCTTTGTATTCGTTGTGTCAAGAGAGCAGATCCCGCTGTTTGTGGGTACTGTGAATACTCCGTAACAATACAGAATCTCCCCGTGAGCCATTGAAAGCTGACGGGGAGATTATTTTTTATGGTTAATTCCATTTATCAGATAAGATCATGAGGATTTCTTCCACACGCTCGTCTGTATCAAACGGGAAAGCAATGTAAGCAATCAGATCTCCTTTGACAACGATACATTCCAATCTCTTTGTGGTATATACCTTATCGAGTCCAGGGATTTCAACCGTAATGAATTTATTAGGATCAGCAGCAAATGTGGATGTTCCGAGCATTGCTTCGATGAAACGTGTGTGTAAGTTCATATCTTTGAGTCTGTATACATCCTGATATAACCATACAGTTTCGTTACCAACAAGAATATATTCGGCTGTGTCCCAGTGTTCTGCAAGAATTGTTTCGGTATATCTCAGGCTGCTTTCCTGATTACCGTTCGGGGCATTGGTGCGTTCACCATTAACTCCGATTTCTGATAGCAGCAGATACGGAACTTCTGTCTGCAGCGGAAGGTACGTTTTCTTGGTGTCTACAGCGGAAACGCCCATTCCTATAAAGAAACCAGTAAGCAGACACCAGCTTATAATACGAATGTATCCCTTATACGATTTTGGAGTATGATCCAGTGGAATTCCTTTTTTGAGTTTATGTCTGAGAGTACCGATACTGATAATACCCACAACACAGTCAAACATTGCCCAAAGGAATAAGCTGAAGATTCCGAGACAGAACGGAGTTTCATCAACCCAATATCGGATGTATTTTGATACACTGCGTATGACAGTCAGATCAGAATCGGGATTTGTAAAGAATGCAGATATTAAGGAAATGTCAATAAACAAGAGGATCAAAAGTGTGATAATGCCATGCACATAATCTTTGGACAACGTGCGCAGAGTAACTGCCTGTTGTTCCGGTTCCATGTAGAATTCAGGGGCCTCGCTATTCTCTTCGGAGCGAAAAATGTGAATATAGTTGTGACCGGTAATATATTCCCATCCGCATTCTTCATAAACAGCAATCTGTTCCTCCGGAATCGTGCGTTCCTCCAAAAATCTCGCAGAAGCCACTTCCACGCGATACCGCATCTTTTTCGGTTCGGTTTTCTCAAACTTACTGAACGTCACACCGCGCTTCACAAGCTGCCAGCCTTTTGTAGCCATATCGGAATAGTATTTTTCTGTTTCTCCGATGGCAAATTCCTTCGGGTGAATCCCGTATCGAATGTTCATGCCTCGTCCTCCTCTTCAAGAATTGCTCCGTCATGTACCAGCAGTTTCAGGCGTTCATACTCTGCACGCAGCGCCTTTCTGCCTTCTTCGGTGATTTCGTAATTTTTGCGGCGTCCTTCTTCACCGGTCAGGAGAATCAGTCCTTCTTTATGCATCCGGGTAAGAACGCCATACAATGTTCCGGGACCCATTTCAATTCGTCCGCCGGAAAGCTCTTTGATTCTCTGCATCATACCGTAGCCGTGTCCCGGTTTCATGAGAGCAAGCAGAATGTAGTAGTTCGCTTCCGTCATGGGTGTCTGTGCAGCCAATGTTCCTCCCGCCTTTCAACTATTATGCGACGCGATATATCGTCTAACATAATAATATCATATTATTTGAAAAATGTCAATGTTTTGGGCATGATCGAGTGTAAACAATTTATGTATTCGTCTTACGCTATTGACAAAACCTGTCTACCGTGGTAGACTATATACACGGAGTCTACTGTGGTAGACAGGATATAGGAGGATAAATCGATGAGCATTCCGAAAATACATGAAGGTGAATACCGTTTTTGTCTGATTCTGTGGGAGCATGAGCCGGTAACAGCCGTTGAGCTTGCGAAACTCTGCGACAAAGAACTGGGATGGAAACGTACCACTACATACACCATTATCAAACGTCTGGGAGAGAGAGGTGTACTGAAAAACGAAAACGGCACAGTCACATCTCTGGTTTCCAAGGATGAT
>JAFQDR010000273.1 GCA_017415945.1 Oscillospiraceae bacterium | reverse complement strand
TGTTGAATCATGTCGCACAAAATGGTATCATAATATATATAGACTGAAACGGAGGCAATCGTATGGAACAAAAGCAATATGTATGCATCGATCTGAAATCCTTTTACGCCTCCGTGGAATGCATTGAACGGGGATTGGATCCCATGACCACAAACCTGGTAGTGGCAGACGTAAGCAGAACGGAGAAAACGATCTGCCTTGCCGTCACCCCATCACTGAAGGCACACGGTATCTCCGGTCGTGCGAGATTATTTGAAGTGATCCAGCAGCTGAAAGCGGTCAATGCCAAACGCAAGCAGAATGCACCGGGCAGAAAACTTACCGGATCCTCCTGGAATGATGTGGAGTTGAAGCAGAACCCGTCTCTCGCTGTGGACTACATCGCAGCTCCGCCGCAGATGGCACACTATATGGATGTCAGTACAAAGATCTATCAGGTCTACCTCAAATACATCGCACCGGAAGACATCCACGTTTATTCCATCGACGAGGTGTTCATTGATCTGACTTCTTACCTGAAGCCCAGTGGCCTGACAGCCCGACAATTCACCTCCATGATGATTGTGGACGTACTGAAGACAACCGGTATCACCGCAGCCGCCGGAATCGGAACGAACCTGTACCTTGCCAAGATCGCCATGGACATTGAAGCCAAGCACGCAGAACCGGATGAAAACGGTGTTCGTATTGCGGAGCTGGATGAGATGACATACAAGCAGAAGCTGTGGAGCCATCGTCCGCTGACAGATTTCTGGCGTGTCGGTCATGGGTATGCGAAGAAGCTGGAGGAGAATGGACTGTACACCATGGGTGACATCGCCCGCTGCTCGCTCGGAAAAGACGGCACATATTATAACGAAGATCTCCTGTTCAAGCTGTTCGGTGTCAATGCAGAGTTACTGATCGATCACGCCTGGGGATATGAACCCTGCACTATTGCTGAAATCAAGTCATATAAACCGGAAACAAACAGCATCGGCTCCGGACAGGTTCTGCAGTCGCCGTACACCTTCGAGAAAGCGAAGCTGGTAGTAAAGGAGATGACCGACCTGCTGGTGCTCGACCTGGTGGATAAGAATCTCGTCACCGACCAGATGGTGCTGACCATCGGTTATGATGTGGAGAACCTGCAGGGTAAGAGCAGCTACAGAGGTGAGGTTACTACCGATCATTACGGCAGAAAGATTCCCAAGCATGCACATGGAACCGCGAACCTTGATCGGCAGACTTCATCTACCAAACTCATCATGGATGCAGTGATGGAACTGTACGACCGGATTGTGAATCCCGATCTGCTGGTGCGCCGGATCAACCTGACGGCGTGCAAGGTTGTGGATGAGAGCGAAGCAAAGCAATATTCCGTTGCCGGTGAGCAACTGGATATATTTACTGACTATGCGGAACTGGAGCGTAAGCGTACAGAAGAAAAAGCGGCGCTGCAGCGTGAGAAGAATATGCAGAAGGCTGTTCTGGAACTGAAGAAGAAATATGGAAAGAATATCATCCTCAAAGGGATGAATCTGGAAGAGGACGCCACTGCCCGGGAGCGCAATGCGCAGATCGGCGGGCATAAGGCGTAGATAAATATGGATTGTTCTGATTTCATATAAGAAATAGCGACAAGACACAATTGTCTGCTAGAAAATACGTCATTCCTCACTTTGTGACGTTGTTTTCGAACGACTTCTCAACTATAATAAAACTGAAAGGAGCAAGCAAAATGATAGACCAGATTAAAATTGGTGGTTTTCTAAGAGAACTACGTAAGGAAAAAGAACTCACACAAGAACAACTGGCAGAAAAGTTTGGTGTATCTTCCCGAAGTGTATCTCGTTGGGAGAATGGTAATACGATGCCAGAGTTAGGGATTTTAGTTGAACTGGCTGATTACTATGAAGTTGACATCAAAGAAATCATTGATGGTGAAAGAAAAAGTGAGATTGTGCAAAAAGAAGAAAAAGAGACTTTACGAAAAGTTGCAGACTATGCAGATGCTGAGAAGAAATTAGTAGTGAAACGTAGGTGTATAGTAACATTCATAGGAACATTGGTATGTGCTTTGAGCATTATGGTTGGATATATTGTGTTTCCTATATTACCAGAAGATAGCTTTATGAGAAGTGACGGTTTGTGGTTAGGCATAGGAGTTGTTGGTCTGGTTCTTTTGTGGGGAATAGTAATTCGAGAAAGAATTCGTGAAAAACTAAAAAATTCTATACAAAACAAGTAAGAATATTTTTATACAAACTGAATTTGTTTAGGATGTGAACTTCGCAGTTTGTCTGTGCGATCAATTCCAATTTAGCGTTTAGTTTGAAAGGAGATATGACATGACCGAAGCAGGGCAGAATTATGCGGATATTATAAATCTTTCCCGCCCCGTCTCCCCCAAACATCCTCCCATGTCCATGCCGAACCGTGCCGCACAGTTCTCACCGTTCGCAGCACTGACCGGGTACGATTCTGCAGTCAAAGAAACAGCTCGACTGACAGATGAAAAGATAGCGCTTGACGAATATGCCAAATCTATGCTCAGTGATAAGCTGCAGATGATTGCGGAGCATATCGACGATCTGCCTGAGGTTACATTCATATACTTTGTCCCGGACAAAAAGAAATCCGGCGGCGCGTATGTAAGCGTCACCGGGACAGTGAAAGAGATCGACGAATTCGAGCGGATTGTGGTTCTGGGGGATGGTACGAAAATTCCGATACTGGAAATTTATGAAATCGAATCCGGGCTGTTCGCTGAACTCGGATATGAATAAGAAAAGGTCAATAGGGTGTTCGCCGTACATTCTGAACGAAAAAGTGTTCAAAATGCGGGAAATCAACCCTATTGACCTTTTTGTTATATGGGTTCATTAGAGTGTAGTCTATTGAACCGTTATTTATTCCACATCCATCTACTTCAGGATCGGCATCCCGTTTTCATCGACAGTATAAATTTCCTCCTGTTCGGGCGTATCGCGGTTGTCCAGTCGGAATTCGGACGGATTTGCGGGAATAATAAAGGAATCTGGGAACATAAAGCCGGGGCAGGCATTCATTTCGCCGATTTTAGTATATTTGCCACCGGAAGCATCGAACACCAGCAGAAGCATATTGCGGTTTCCCTCTTCCTCCTGATCGCAGAAGAGATAGAGATAATGTCCGCCGTCCGCAGTTTTCACATAATAGGGATGAAAATCATAAGCGTGCAGTTCTTCGTAGTAATACTCGCCGTCAATATCGCTGTAAAGACCGAACGACTCATAGAATCCACCGTCTGCGTGCAGGAATCCCGTGACGTTCATTTCTTCCAGTGCGGGATCGTCATCGAGATTTGCAAAGACAGAATTGCCGCAGGGCATTTCCATGATGTATGCCGCAGGTTCAATAAGGTATTTTTCGTTGAACAGTTCCGGATGTTCCGCAAAAGTTACCGTCGCGGTCTGACTGCCGAAACCGGGTTCACAGAGGTCGCCGGGCATGAAGTAGAACGTGACGCCGTTGTAATCGAGTGTCCAGCTGAAGCCATCGGAAGGGGTATTGGCAAAGTAGTCTTCTACGGCCGTTTCCGAATAGAACTCACCGTTCCACGTATGACTGTTCAGTTCCTTTTTGACAGCCTGTGCCGCACCGGCAAGATCTTTTACGACATCGCCGATCATCAGTTCTTTGCCGGTTGCGCTGTCCAGATTGGTGCCGTGGAATGCGCGGTAGCCTTCAATCAGGGCGTGATCCGCATAGGAATCCGCAAGCAGGCTGACTGCCAGACTGTCAGCACGGCGTACCTGAATATCAAGGGTGGAAATCTGGGGACGGAACTGCATCAGTCCTTCGCCTTCCAGTGCTTCTCTGGCAAAGCTGAGCAGATTGTCGTATTCGTCCTCCATGGAGCGTACCCGCATATTGTGCATCTGCTCGAGTGCTTCGGCAAGTTCGGGAAAATCCGCCGCATCGTCCGCGTGCATCGTTACAGAAGAGTATTTGCTTTCCGCAAGAAGAAGTGCGGCATCTTCATCCCACTGTGCCATTTGATTATAGGACTTGATCAGACTGAGGAAGCGGAGCGGTTCTGCTGCTTCCGGCGAATCTCCGGGTTCGGGCTGAATTTGAACTTCGGTTTCCGGCTGAATTTCGGTTTCCGGTTCATTTTCCGGCAGATTCTCTTCCGGTTCCGTTTCAGGTACGGCAATCATATCCGCCATGGTGTTTTTTGTTACACATTCCAGCTTCACATCGTGATCGGGCATGGTAAAGCGGATAAAATAACCTTTATTGCTGTCGTACTCAACCTTCAGTTCTTCTCCGTCCAGATAGAACGCATAGGAAGTGTCCGAGGCCATCAACGTATAGCGAAGGGTGACTTCCTTGCCGGGAGCATAGGAGTCCTTGGCACCGTCATACATCTGCTGTTCGCCGCAGTAATCGACTTCATAAGTTTTTGCGGTACATCCGGAAAGTACGCATACAAGGGCAAGAATTATCAGGATTCCGATCATTATCATTTTTTTCATATACCTTTCCTCCATATGGAATGATGGTATTGTGGTTATGCCCACTTGTCTTCCGATTTCGGCAGCCGGATATCGGCAAGACATTGAATGTCATTTAAGAACCATTCGCCGGTAGACGGTTTTCTTCTCAGCTTGATGGGTCTGGGGTTATCAGCTCCGCAGCTCGTGACATACAGAGCTGCCCAGTTTTCATTGTCAAAGGAATAGGGATTCTCGCTGACCGCAACCACATAGGGTACGGAAGGCGTATAATCGTTTTCCGGAGTGGCTCCCGAGAAGAAGGAACGGACTTTGTATTCCTTGCCTTTCAGACGGTCTTTCAGGAAGGCCTGTTCACTGGTGTTAAATTCTTCCGGGCCTTTCAGCCATGACAGCATTGCAATCGCCGCATCGGGATCCGTTTCATACCGGCTCAGCGCGAGAATCGTCAGCGCAGTTGTCTTGAATGCGGTATTCAGCTTTGCTTCCGGCAGTGCTTTCAGCTCATCCACATTGGCGGGCAGTGCGGAGAAGGTGAATTTCTCGGTATGATTTCTGCCTTTTCCGATGTTCTGCACGGCTTGGTTTACCGCTTTGGTCGTTTCTCTTTTCAGCGCGGACACTGCGGCTTGTTTCAATGTATCAAAAATGCGCATTCTGAATATCCTCCTGTATACTGTTTTTCATCTTCTTCTCAAAATCATCCTCATGATATGATAGAAGATGATTTTGAAAGAAGGGGAGACAAGGCTCCCCTCTTTCGAAATAAATCGGATTACTTTATGATATTTCTCATAAATCTGCTCAGATAAGCTGCCAACTCTGCACGAGATGCCTTTGCAGTCATGTCGCTGAGATCTACGCCGAGACCATCGAGCAGTCCGAAGTTTTCTCCCCAAATGACATGGTTTTCAGCCCATACGCTGTACTGATACCGAGAAAGCATAGGAAGTAAAGTTTTATTAGTCCAGCCTTTGTAATCTGCATAGCGATTGAGGATTGTCAGAACCTGCTCACGGGTGATCATGTCAGTAGGACCGAATGTGCCATCGCCGTAGCCCTTAACAATTCCGTTCGCGGATGCCCAATGGATCGCATCGCTGTACCACATACCGTTTGCAACATCGAAGAAGTCTACGGGACTGTCAACAATGGGACAGCCTTCTAATCTCCACAGAACGGTTACAAGCATCGCACGGTCTGCAGTAATTTCAGGAGAGAATTTACCAGATCCTGTACCTTTCATCAGACCATTGGCGGTAACATAGAGCACATCCTCATAGAACCAATCTTCGGTATTCACGTCTGTATAGGGATTTACTTGTTCAAATACTGCATGGATGGTGTGATTCTTGGTCACATTCTGGAATGTATAGGTACTGACTGCGCCTACATCCTTGCCATCGACGATAACGGATTTAATGGTATAGCCGATGTCTGCAGTAATGGAATAAGTGATGCTCTTGGAATACTGAACTTTCGTAACACCAAAAGGATCAATTACACCCCCCTGATCTGCAGAAGCGGTGATATCAAACTTCTGACTGTACAGCATAATCATTGTCCAATACCAATCATCCATGATGTTGCTGTTTTCTTCCCAAGAGGCGACAAGAGTGATATTCCCGGTTACTACTGTATTGAAATTATACGCAAAGCCGTTCAGAGTCCAACCCTTGAAAGTATAACCGTTCTTTACGGGATCGGCAGGCTTAGCAGCTTTCTGACCTGTAGCAACAGTCTGTGGCATGACATAAGAACCACCATTGGAATCAAAGGTTACGGTGTAATAAGTTACAGGAATGTCCTCCCAAACTGCGGTAATGTTGGTATCAGCAGTAACGGTGATCTTGTCGCCCACAGCCTTTTCGCTGCCGCCTACACTCCAACACTTGAATTGCTTGCCGGCAGGCGGAGTGAAGGTGCATTCAGGCAGGGTGTACTCACCGTAAACAACGGACACATCCGCCATGGTGCCGCTGCCGCCGTCGGAGACAAAGCTTACCGTGTAGGTAGGCGCTGCGGAAACGGTATATTTGATTTCGATGAACTTCATAGAGGGAACGATCTTAGCATTAAACCCACCAGCCAGATCATGTGTGAGAGCCGCACCGCTCAGAAGTTCATACCCTTCGTCAACCGTATAATTGGCACAGAACGTATAGGTCTTGCCCTCTTCAAACTTGAGTCGGTCGTTCATTACCGAGGCCTCAGGTGTACACCAGATGATGTCTCCGAGGAAGATGCCCGTAGTGTCCGTAGTGATTCCGCTTATGTCAGGAAGTTGTCCTGCGATGGGCTCCGAGATACCCGTGATGTTGATGGCGTTAATGGGAATGATCGCATCTTCCACGGTGAAATAGAGATAGATCACTACATACTCGTCGCTATCGAACAAATAACAGGACTCACCCTCAGCGGCATAATTTGCATCAGGAAGCTTATTTTCATCAAAGAAGCATTCGGTATCTTCGGTAAATTCATAGCCGTCTTCGGCTACCAGCCACACTTCCAGCATATAGTCACCTTCGCTGAAAGTGGCATCTGCACCCACAGGCTCCCATTTGTTGGCTGCCGGGTTGGACGGGTTGTACTTATACCAGTAGGGAGGATCATATTCATCAATCACAGCACCCGTGCCGGTGAGGGTAATGTCAAAATCAGGTGTTGCGCCGATCACAGGCTCGGTTATGTCGCTGACTTTTACAGAAGTGATAGTAGGCGTGGCCGCAGGAATGGTATAAGTTACAAGACCTACAATTTTATCTTCATACTCATACGTATTTTCCGGAGTTATTCCATTGATTGTAATCGTCACATCATCAGCAAATTCATAACCGTCTTCCGGAATGAATGCAACCCAAAGACCATACTTTTCACCGGCTTTGAATTTGTAGTCATCTTCGGGATCAATAATTGTCTCTTCTGCGACGATCTCCCATTCTAATTCAGCAGTATAGCCTTCGCCTCCGGCTACAGCTTCAAAGGAAGGAGATGCACCGGCCACAGGCTCAGTTACGGTTGCGGAAAGACTTGTGATTTCAGTAGGTGCCGCAGGATCTTCCAGCGTGAAATAGAGATAAATATCTGCGCCACCTTCCCAACGTTGATAGTTGGATTCATAACTGCCACCGTATTCAGGGAGTTCGTCATCGTTATAATAGAACTTGGTAGCATCTGTGAATGCATAGCCCTCTTCAAACTGAAGAGCCACGCCTAAGCAATATATACCTGTGACAAATGGTGTGTCCTTATCCATAGGTTCCCATTCGCCAGATTCCTGGTCGAGCTTATCCCATGTGATAGCCTCCCACTCTTCTTCGTCATATTCGTAAAGTGCAACACCGTCGCCAGTAAGGGTAATGTCAAAATCAGGTGTTGCGCCGATCACAGGCTCGGTTACGTCGCTTACTTTTACGAAAGTGATGGGCGTTTTTTCAACGGGAATATCCTCCCACACTGCGATAACGGTTGTGTCAGAGGTGACGGTGATCTTATCGCCAACTGCCTTTTCAGAACCGTTCACACTCCAAGCCTTGAACTGCTTACCTTCGGGCGCAGTAAATCCGTTTGCAGGGAGAGTGTACTCGCCGGAAATACCGGTTACGTCTGCCATAGAACCTGTGCCGCCGTTTGCTGCAAAGGATACGGTATAGGTGGTAGGTTCAACATCAACCTTGACTGCTATATGCAGATTCAGTCGCTCACTGTATCCGCCAGCCTCTGTCCAGGCCGCAATGCGGAAGAAGGTATCCTCTGTGATAATAACAGGTCCGTCGTAGATCTTTCGGTCATTTTCATCCGAGCAGGGGCAGGTGTTGTTGGTGGTATAGTAGATCACAACATCCTCTGTGCCGGGATAGGTCAGGATCAGCTGCGTTCCTTCCTCTACCACTGCATAGTCGC
>JAFQDR010000272.1 GCA_017415945.1 Oscillospiraceae bacterium | reverse complement strand
TTCGTCCAGAGCCATAATGTATTTATACATCTCTATTCTCCTCTAAAATTTTATTTCAGCAGGTCAGCGATCTGCCATACACCGTCGAGGATGTAGTCGGGCTTGCGTTCAGCTGCGTCAACCATTGCCATATCGGTTTCACCGGACAGAACCAGCAGGGAAACTGCATCAGCATTCTGTGCAACAGCGATATCGGTGTACAGACGGTCGCCTACGCAGCAGATCTTTTCATTGGGAATACCGGTCATCTTGGAGATAACATCAACCATGTTGCGGTTGGGCTTGCCAATGTACATGGGTTCAACACCGGAGGATGCGGTGATCAGTGCGCAGATGCTGCCGCAGTCGGGCAGAACTTCGTCGTTGGGCATGGGGCAAACCCAGTCGGGGTTTGCAGCGATAAACTTAGCGTTGTTCTTGCGCAGGAAGTGAACAGCCTTGTCCAGCTTTTCGTAAACCAGTGTGGTATCAAAGCCGACGATAACAACGTCAGCGTCTTCCTGTACCAGATTTACATTGTAGCTGAGCAGTTCGCGTTCGAATGCGGGAGTACCGACCAGATAAACGCGTGCTTCGGGGTAGTTCTGCTGCATGTACAGACCGGTAGCCATACCGGAGGTGAATACGTTTTCTGCTTCGCAGGGGAAGCCCAGACCTACCAGACGGGGGATGTAGTCGGTGCCTGCACGGGAAGAGTTATTGGTCAGATAGATGTACTTCTTGCCGAGAGAGGGCAGATCTTCCAACAGCTTGATAGCACCGGGATATACATCGTCACCCAGATACAGAGTGCCGTCCATGTCGAATACAAATAATTCACAATTGCGCAGCTTTGCGTAATCCATGTTATAGCTTCCTTTCTTATTTCCTTGTTTCTATTTCCTTGCCGTGATTATTCAACAATCAGACGGCGCATACGGTTCAGAGTCAGACGGTTACGGATCGCAGCAGAAACATCCAGAGCTTCCTGCTTCATATTGTTGTCGATGCCGATGTCTTCCAGCTGATATGCTGCGTCCAGAGCCTTGAACAGATCAATCAGTTCTTCAGCGGTGGGGATCTTAGCAATCAGTTCGCGGATTTCAGGCCACTTTTCCTTCAGATTTTCTGCGGGGAAGGTATTCAGAACATCATTTTCGTTTTCCTTGAATACGCCACCGGCCAGTCTTTCGGTGAAGACTTCTTCAACCCATGCGGGATCCAGAGGCTGGAAGGGCTTAACTTCGATGGTTTCCTTTTCAGCCAGACGGTGGTATTCTTCTGCGCACAGAACGGTACCAACGCCTACGCAGCGGCCATGGATGCCGTTTGCGTTTTCAAAGCCCTTGGGCTTCATTTCTACCAGGTGAGCGATCAGATGTTCTGCACCGGATGCTGCACGGCTGTGGTTGAGAATCTGCATGGTCAGGCCGGACATCATCTGTGCGTATGCCATTGCTTCAAAGTCTGCGGGCTTGCCGTCACGCAGATCGTTTGCGCACTTTACCATAACGTCCAGAGCTTCCTGTGCCATGTCGCAAACCTTCTGGCAGAAGTATTCGCCGGAAACCAGATGTGCGATCTTCCAGTCAGCGATGGAGCAGTGCTTGGACAGAATGTCCTGAACGCCGGAGATGTTCAGCCACATGGGAGCGCCCTTAACAATGTCAAGGTCGCAGATTACTGCATCGGGAGCAACCATGGGGATGGACTTCTTCTGACCGTCAATGACGATGGAGCAGATATTTGCGGTGAAGCCGTCAGAGGAAACGAGGGTGGGGATTGCAACGAAGGGGATACCCAGCTGATAAGCGCTGTAACGACCGAAGTCCATCAGAGTGCCGGCGCCCACAACAACAATGTGATCGGGCTTACGAACCAGCTGCTTCATCATGTCTTCGATCATGCCCTTTTCGGAGTGCAGACCCTGTGCTTCCAGAACGATTTCCTGGTCAGCCTTGATATGCTTAACGGAAGGCAGATTATAGGTAACGGTGTCGTAAATGACGGTACGGAAGCCTGTGAGACCGATATCTTCCATGTACTTGTCAAAGTTATCCTGTGCGCCGTATTCACAGACGACGAGCTTGGTTACCAGCTCGTGGTTACGGCCACATTCGCAGGGACCGGTGTATTTTGTGCAATCCAGAATCATAATGTATTCCTCCATATTCTTCACTTGTTATTTACACAAGGTTATGAGCATATTATACATCCTAATATATCAATGTGCAAGGGAATTTGTACATAATTTGACAAAGCGTTATTTGTGGATTTTAGTCTGTTATGTGCATTGTTCAAGAAAATTCAGCTTATATGGCTTGCAATTCAATCACACAAAAGCAGATAATCCCGAGCGAATGAACAGACTCAAGGTTTGGATGAAATCTTCCTCGTCGCTCATATCGCCTTCAAACCATTGCCGCAGAATTTCGCGCATTCCGCAGATGATAAAACCCAAAAGCCAGTGAGCCTGGGTCCGGTTGATTTTTCCGGAGGAGATAATGTAGTTGAGACTTTTGTCCATGTATTTCCAAGTAAGAGAGGAGAGTCCGTTTCCCACGGTGGTTCGGCATAAGAATACTTCACGCAGAGTTGGGTGGTCCTTCAAAAACTGAATCATAACGGAGGTGGAATGATATAAATGATGCTCATCGATCAGTATATCATCCAGCATAGTAAACAGCTGGCTGCATTCCTCATATTCCACTTCTTCCATCAGTGCAATGAGTGAATCATAATGGGAATAAAAGGTAGCGCGGTTGATTTCTGCCTTTTGGCAAAGAGCCTTTACGGTGATTTCTTCAAAAGGAGTGTTTTGAAGCAGCTCTAAAAGCGTGTTTTTGATTGTCTGCTTGGTGTAGCGCACTCTGCGGTCATTTTTTGACATTTCATTAACCTCATTTTTCGACACTTGATATATGTGTGTCGATTATATTTCATTTTGTGAATTTTGTTGGTTGAAAAGATACATTATAATGATTATACTGTATACAAGCATAAAAATCAACACGTGTTGATGAATGGACAAATGTTGTAAAACTCGGACTTTGTTCGAAAAAATAAAATACGAATGAGAAAGGTAGAAATGTATGGACGAGAAAAAAACATTAAAAAAAGCCTATAAAAAGGCAAAACGTAAGAATGTCACATTGTGGAAGACACTGACCATTATTGTGATGATCGTTGCCATTATTGCCAGCATCGGCTCCGTTGCACTTGGTATGTTTGACAATACCATTGTGGCTATGGTCGGCGGCAGCTTCTGGGAACTGGAAAATGCAGACCCCAACGCACAGTATTACACCATGGACTTCGACTCCATTGCAGAAAAGACCGCGTACGGCTTGGAGCTTTGCAAGCAGGTAGAAGCAGAAGGCGCTGTCCTGATGATGAACAACGGTGCACTGCCTCTGGCTGCGGGCGCAAAGGTTTCCACCTTGTCCTCCAGTGCCGTTAATCTGGTATATGGCGGCACCGGTTCCGGTAACGTGGATGCTTCCAAGGCTGACAATCTGAAGGTTGCTTTGGAAAAGTCCGGCTTGGTAGTGAATCCCGTTCTGTGGGATTGGTACAATGGGGAAGAGGGCTCCAAGTACAATCGTACCGCTTCCGCAGGTGAATCCGCTGTTCTTGCAGGTCAGGCATCCATTCCCGAGGTTCCCGTGGATGTTTACCCTGATGACGTAAAGGCATCCTTTGCCGATTACGGCGATGCAGTGATCATTCCCATTTCCCGTATCGGCGGCGAAGGCTATGACTGCGAATTTAATGCATATAACTACCTTGCTCTGTCTGCGGAAGAACAGGAAATGATGCAGTGGGCAGCTGACATGAAGGCAGCAGGCACTGTTGACAGCATTATCATGCTCATCAACACCTCCAACGCACTGCAGGTGGACTTCCTGAAGAATAACGATTACAACGTTGACGCGGTTCTGTGGATCGGCGGCGTTGGTATCAGCGGCACCAATGCGGTTGCCGATATTCTGGCAGGCAAGATCAATCCCTCCGGCTCTCTGGCAGATACCTATTGCTACGATAACTACTCTTCTCCCGCTATGCAGAACTTTGTACCTACCGTATATGAAGGTTATGCAGAAGGCGTGATCCCCGCAAACGCAAGCACCTACATGATTTATCAGGAAGGTATTTATGTAGGCTATAAGTATTATGAAACCCGTTATGAAGATACTGTTATGGGTACCGGCAACGCAGGCAACTACGTCTATTCCGATGATGTTGCGTTCCCCTTCGGTTATGGCTTGAGCTACACTACATTTGAGTATAGCGATATGAATGTAAGCTACAATGAAGCATCCGATACCTATGACGTTGAAGTAACCGTCACCAACACCGGTGACATGGCAGGTAAGGAAACCGTTCAGATCTATCTGCAGTCTCCCTATACCCAGTATGACATTGATAATCTGGTTGAAAAGGCTGCGGTTCAGCTCATTGGCTTCGGCAAGACCGATATTCTGGAACCCGGTGCATCCGAAATCCTGAAGATCTCCGTGGACAAGCGTGATATGGCTGCATACGATGCCTATGGCGCAGGCACCTACATTTTGGATGCAGGCGATTACTATCTGACCGCAGCAACCGACGCACACAATGCTGTTAACAACGTTCTGGCTGCAAAGGGCTACACCGTCGATGATGGTATGGATGCAGAAGGTAATGCAGCTCTGACCTACAAGTGGACTGAGGACGAACTGGATGCAGTCACTTATTCTACCTCTCTCAATGGTACTCCCATTGTAAATCAGCTGTCCGGTGCTGACATCAATCTCTATGAAGGCATTGACGACAGCATTACCTACCTGACCAGAAATGACTGGGAAGGCACCTTCCCCAAGGAAATCAAGAAGTTGACTCTCACCGAGCAGATGATCGATGAGCTGCAGGATGTTCAGTACGATCCCGCTGATTATCCCGAAACTGCAATGCCTACTCTGGGTGCGGATAACGGACTGAAGCTGGTTGATATGATCGGGAAGGATTATGACGATCCTGACTGGCAGCTGCTGCTGGATCAGCTAACCTTTGATGATATGGTCTCCATGATCGGTGACTCCTTCCACTGGCGCATGCCCGCTGAATCCGTGCAGGCTCCCGGTTCTCGTGACGAAAACGGGCCTCAGGGTCTGACCGCTGCACTGTTTGGCAGCGGCCTGAAGCACGCAGAACCTACCGCATTTACCTCCGAAGACGTGATGTCCGCAACCTTTAACACTGAGCTCATGTACAATGTAGGCAATCTGATCGGCAACGACTGTCTGTCTGCGGATGTTGCTTGTCTGTACGGCCCCGGTGCAAATACCCACCGTACTCCCTACGGCGGCAGAAATTTTGAATACTACTCCGAAGACGGCTTCCTGGCAGGTGAAATCGGCGGCGCAGAAGTACAGGGCATCCAGGACAAGGGCGTCGACGTTGTAATGAAGCACTTTGCTTTGAACGACTGCGAACAGGAACGTTTGGGTCAGGCTGCATGGGTTGGCGAACAGGCTGCTCGTGAAATTTATCTGAAGGGCTTCCAGAAGTCTCTGGAGGAATCCGATGGCAACGGCGTTATGACCGCTTACACCCGTTGGGGCACTCGCTGGTCCGGCGGCAATTACAATCTGATGAACAACATCATGCGTGAAGAATGGGGCAACAACGGCTTCTCCATTACCGACAACGTTCTGGTTACCTACACCAACGGTGTTGACGGTATCATGGGCGGAGGCGTTACCACTTTTGACGCAATGCTGTGGTACGTTGTTCAGCAGCTGCCCGAATACGAAAACGATCCCGTTGTTGTTTCCGCAATGCGTGAAGCAGTACACCACAATCTGTACGCCCTTGCAAATTCTTCAGCAATGAATGGCGTTGGTCCTGACACTGTTGTTCATGCCATTACTCCTCCTATTCTGACCACCGTACGCACTGCTATGGCAGTTTGCTGGGTTCTGACTCTCCTTGGGGCTGCAATGTGGATCAAGGGTGTCGGTAAGCTGCGCAAGACTGAGGAATATGCCGCATGGAAGGCATATAAGAAAGCAAAGTAAAAGGAGTGCCTTGTTCAATGAGAACAACTCACAAACTTAATAAAAACTGGACGTTTACTTACCACGACGGTAGTAAGCAGAAGGTCAATATCCCACACACTTGGAACAATCTTGATGGTCAGGACGGCGGAGATGACTATTTCCGCGGCACCTGCACCTATGAAACCGATTTCCTCGCCCCGAGCTTCGGGGTGAGGGAACGGGTCTATCTGCAGTTTGACGGTGTCAACGCTTCTGCAAAGGTTATCCTGAATGACGTGGAAGTCATGTCCCACGATGGCGGTTACTCCACCTTCCGAAAAGATGTGACAGAACTGCTCCGTACAAACAACCACCTGCTTGTATATGTAGATAATTCCGTCAATGATCGCATCTATCCTCAAAAGGCGGACTTTACATTCTATGGCGGTATTTATCGTGATGTGAAGCTGATTGTGGTCAATGAAAACCACTTCGACATGGATTACTATGGCTGTCCCGGGATTGCGGTAACTTCTACTGTTGAGGGTACTGACGGGAAGGTCAATGTACGCACCTACGCAAATTGTGAGGGTGATGTTTCTGTTGTGATTCGTGACGCTGCGGGCATGGTCGTTGCCGAAGGCGTTGGCCTGAATGCGGATTTGGTGATCCCCAATGTGCATCTTTGGGATGGGGTGGATGATCCATATCTCTATAGCTGCACAGCAACCTTGTCCGTGGACGGTCATGCCGTGGATATGGTCAGCACCAAGTTTGGTGTTCGTACTTTTTATATAGACCCTCAGGAGGGGTTCTTCCTGAATGGACGAAGCTATCCCCTGCGCGGTGTTTGCCGTCATCAGGACTGGAAGGGATTGGGTAATGCTATTACCAAGGAACACCACGATATGGATATGGAGCTGATCCGCGAGATCGGTGCCAATACCATCCGTCTGGCTCATTATCAGCACGACCAATATTTCTATGATCTGTGCGACAAATACGGTATGGCGGTATGGGCGGAGATTCCCTATATTTCCGAACATCTTCCCAATGGCAGAGAAAACACCATTGAACAAATGAAGGAATTGATCGTCCAGAATTATAACCATCCCTCCATTGTTACTTGGGGTGTGTCCAATGAGATCACCATCTCTACCAAGGACAAGAAGGATATGCTGGATAATCATCATGTTCTAAACGATTTGGTTCACGAGATGGATCCCACAAGACCTACGACTCTGGCTTGTTATGCGGTATGCCATCCCTTCCACAAGGTTGCCCATATCACGGATTTGGTCAGCTGGAACCTGTATTTGGGATGGTATGTTCCCGGGCTGTTTCTAAACGATATTTGGGTGGACTTCTTCCATAAGGTATACCCCAATCGTCCCATTGGCTACTCCGAATACGGCTGTGAGGCAATGCCCAATCTCCATTCCTCCAAGCCCAGACGAGGCGACCATACGGAGGAATATCAGGCAGTTTATCACGAATATCTGGCAAAGTTTATTGAGAAGCGTCCCTTTATGTGGGCAACTCACATTTGGAATATGTTTGACTTTGCTGCCGATGCACGCAATCAGGGCGGCGAGCCGGGCATGAATCATAAAGGGCTCGTGACCTTTGACCGTAAAATCAAAAAAGATAGCTTCTACCTATACAAGGCATACTGGAGCGAGGAGCCTTTTGTTCACCTGTGCGGCAGTCGCTATGTAGACAGAGCGGAAAGCACAACGACAGTGAAGGTATATTCCAATCAGAAGCAGGTCGCCTTGTATGCAAACGGTGTGGAAGTTGGTACGCAGGCAGGGGAGAAGGTATTTACCTTCAAGATTCCTCTGGAGGGCGAAGTGGAGCTGAAGGCTGTTGCAGGTGAATGCGTTGACAGCTCTTTCGTTCGTCGTGTAACGAAACCCAATCCGTCCTATAAGCTCCGAAAGGGCGAAGGCAACGGCGGCAACTGGACCTAAGGAGGGAACAAAATGAATGATTCCAATTTAAACAGAGCCAAGCTGTATCAGCTGGCGTTGTTCCCTATGAACAATGGCGCAACCAACGTGTACTATGTATTGATCCTCAGCTATATTGCCACATTCGGCAATAAGGTGTTGGGGCTTGGGATGGTTTTCGCCTCCATGATGGTCACGGGGATGCGTGTGTTTGATGCCATCACCGACCCTATCATTGGTGCGCTGATGGACAAGACAAACGGTAAATTCGGCAAGTTCCGTCCCTTTATGGTCATCGGCAACGTAATCATGTCGGTTTCCGTAATTTTGCTGTATGTGGTTTCCCCTATGATCCCCGAGACGGCAATGACTTTGCGTTATGCTGCGTTCGTAGGTCTGTATGCGGTATGGGTCATCGGTTATACATTCCAGACATCCGTTACCCGCTCTGCCCAGGCTGTACTGACCAATGATCCTACCCAGCGTCCTTTGTTTACGATTTTTAATACCGTAGGCTCCTTGATCGGTATGGGTGTGATGCAGGCACTGGCTCCCATTTTGGCAGGTGACGGCTTTGCGGGTGACTTTAATGCTGCATGGTTCCGTATTATGACGCCCATCGGAATTGCGATTTCCGTCGTTTTGACGATTCTTGCAATCATCGGCATCTGGGAAAAGGATAACGCTAAATACTTTGGTATTGGCGGTGGTCAACAGGAAAATGTAAAGGTTTCCGAGTATATTGCAATCATTAAGGCTAATAAGCCTTTGCAGCGTTTGATGGTAGCAGGCGGCGGATGCAAGCTTGCATTGTCCATCGCTACGAATCTGACGGTTCTGATTATGCTGTATTCCTGCATGATGGGGAATTACGACGGTTTGTATTTGCCTATGATGGTGCTTGGCTATGCCTTTTCAGCACCCTTCTTCCTGCTGACGGTGCGCACCTCCCAGAAATATGGGCAGAAGAAATCTCTGGTGACTTATGTGACTGTTGCGCTGGTCAGCTACATCGGTGTTCTTGCGCTGCTGGTTCTGTGGCGTCCCGGTGTACCTGCTCTGAACATGAGCCTTATGGACGAAAACGGGTTGGCACTGAATTTGTATACGATTCTGTTTATCCTGTTCTTCGGCATCGGCTATGGCGCGTATTATTCCACAGCGGATATGCCCATTCCCATGGTTGCCGACTGCGCAGACTATGAGACCTATCGCTCCGGTAAGTTCATTCCCGGTATTATGGGTACCTTGTTCTCCTTGGTTGACAAGCTGGTTTCCTCCTTGTCTGCAACGGTGGTATCCATTGCACTGCTGTTCATTGGAATCAGCGATCTGCCTACCAAGGGGACTGCCTATGCTCCCGGTATGAACTGGGTAGTGATCGCCCTGTTCTGCTTGGTGCCTATGGCGGCATGGCTACTGACTCTTTGGGCAATGAAGGGCTATGAGCTGGACGGACAGCGTGTCAAGACCATTCAAGCGGTCAATGCTGCACGTAAGGCTGCTATTGAACGTGGTATGTCCATGGAAGAAGCTATGCGAACCATTACGGATGAAACAGTAAGGGTTTGATCTTTAGATGAAAATACCCCCGAGCATCATGCTCGGGGGTATGTCAGACTGTCAAAAAATGCTTCGCAGAATTTCGTCCGTGAGGACGAAACAAAGTCAAATCTATTTTTCGCGCCGGCATGTACGAAGCGAAAAATACAAATAGGTCTGCAAGTGTGGAATTTGTTCGCAGAATGCGGAGAAATTATGCGCGCGGCCCCACATGTTTACGTGGGGTCTGCCAACGCCCTTACTGCTTGGCGTTGGCTGCAGACCTG
>JAFQDR010000035.1 GCA_017415945.1 Oscillospiraceae bacterium | reverse complement strand
TTCTCGGACTTGCCAAAGAGAAAACAGACGTATCTTATGCATTGAACGGAGATACGCTGACCTTCGACGGCGCGGAATATACGAGAGTGAAGTAAGATACAAAATGCCTTGAGGCGGCCCCTCAAGGCATTAATTCACTCCCCCGACGGAAACCAAGTCGTCATCGTGCGCCACGGCAGCTTATGCTTTTCATCCGCCAATCGCCGTCGGTTCAGCAGTTCCGCCGCAAGATTGGCGTATCGATGGCTTATCATTGTATCGCCCTCGGCAAGTTCGATGACATCATAATCAAGCGAATCCTTCTTTGAAGCACCCACCGCGATTATGCCGCCCTCTTTCTCGCACCGCGGGAAGTATTCGTAATAGAAGATGTTCTTCTTCACTTCGCATCCCTCCGGAAGTGCTGTCCGTACAACTCCCACCGAATCGGTATAGCGAATCGCACTCAACTCTGCGACAATTCTGTAATGAAGCGCACCTTCTGCCTTGTTTACGCCAGACTCGTCGGCATAGCCGTACTTCAGAGAAAGATCGATTTTTGACACCGGCGGGAATGTTTCGAATGTCCTCGTGTCCACGCCGTTGGCATCCTTGAACAGCTCCCGTTCCGTCACCGTCAGGGGCACAAACGCCGCCGTAAAGGCATTTCGCAGCTCCTCACGCATGAGTGAGGCATCGATCGGTTCCGCGCCTGTGTCGGGCAACGTGTCGGCGTACGCGCACCTTGGCTCATAGCCGTGATTCTGCTCGGGACTCGGTTTGTATGAGATCGGCAGAGCATCCCGCCAGCCCGGAAGCATCCGCAGAGCGTAACGGATATCCCGCTTTGTGAGTTTCGGAAGCTCGGTCAATAACTTCTCTTCAAGCTGCTCAAGTGGCAGATTCTCCTCGCGGTATTTCTTCGCAATTACCGAAATCGTACGCCAATTTGCATATACCTTCTCATTCACCGTGAGCGCACCGATCTGCTTTGCTACCATCTTGTGCCATGCACGACTGACCTTCGTTTTTATAATCTGCAGAAGCGGAATCGGATTCGCAGGATCATATTGGAGAAACTCCTCCCACAGGATGCTGACAAATGTCAGCTTCAGATCAACCAAACAGCTTGAACTTATGGCGTAGGTTTCAATAAATCGCTCGGCTTTTCTATTGAGGATACCTTCGTAATAATGCAGAAAATGTGCGATATATACGTTGTTGCGCTCATAGATGGCACGAGTGAAATAATCGTTGAAATCCTCCGCTCGCTCAGGCACAGAGCGAAGCTGATACATCCAATGATACTCGCCTTCCTTGAACCATTTCTGGTTCACCCATCCGGAATCCGCGTACTTTTCGCCTGCTTCCATCAGCTCCGGATGAAACAGTTTCAAACGCAGAACATCGTCATTGATCTCCCACAGAAACAGCTCACGCGCTTCTATCATCGCCTTGATTTTGGAAAGATTCGCATCTTCACGAAGTTCGCAGTCGGAAATACCGGCGAGCAGTTTGTATGCATTTGTTTTGTACGAATCGTTCTCCAACCGCGTCCTCCTTTTAGTGTTGCTTGAATATGTGCTCCAATTCTATATCCGCCTTGTACTGCTTTTCAGCGTACCCCGGGTCGCGTATCGCACGGTCATAGCAATCCTTGGCATACGCCTGCGCCTTTTCACATTTGTCCGCACTAATACTCCCGCGGCTCTTTCTCTTGCGAATGGCATCATCACATTTCTTCCAGAGAATATGATGCGGATTGTCTGCCGCCGCTTGCTTGTTCGCTTTCGTTTCCGCCGTTGCCGTTCGGCGGTTCTTGGCAAGCTTGTAACAGGGATGCTTTTCTCCCGGCGGTGGTGTCTGGCAGTAGAGCTGACGGTGTCCGGTTGTCATCAGAAAATATCGTCCGCAGTATTTGCACTGCCACAAATAATGCCCACAGGCAAGTGCATCGAAGAAATCGGCGACAAAGAAATCCATAAGTCTGCCGTAGTAGATACGCTTCTTGATCTCAACGGCATCGGGCACATTTTCATCAAATGGAATCGCCGGTACGATCGTAGCACGCGGACGCATGGTTACGCCCTCCACGCATTCGGCGGGATTGGATTTATCAAGAAGATCCGCTACTTCACGACTTGAGAAAAAAATCAACGCAAGATTGGCAAGGTTCTTCACATCACGGCAATTCCGCTCCACTGCATTCTGCGTGAAATTCAGTATGAGTGTTGCAAAATTCGCGGTGTCGGTACAGAGGTACATATATATGTTCACAAATGCGGCGAGCATCTGATACCAGCGGCTGCTGTGATTGGCATAGGAATTCTCTTTCATTTCACGTTCAAGCGCAGTCAAATGCTCATCCGAGAACACATCTAAAACAACCTCTCGTGAACATAGCGTATCAAAATGTGAGAACGGCGGCGTATCTTTTACAAAATCTATGACTGCAAGAATCCGCTCCTTGACTTCAATGTAATTTGCTATCTGAAAGTTGTACATATCAGCACACAGAAAACTCTGGCGCAGATATCCGCCCAGCAGCAATAGCTTGGTAATATACTCCTTACCGAGCATACTCACTTCCCATGCGATCTGCCCGTGGGGGAATGTCATGCCATTTATGGTGATCTCTTTCTCCGTACTGTCTACGCAGAAGTAATCGAAATTGCATATACCAGTCTTTTTCGTTTCTATCAGTCGCTTGTCCATCTTACCTCTTTCACAGTTTCTTCATCACATATACCGCCACGCCCATCACGCGCACCTCCCGACGGATAATGTCGGGATATTTCTTTTTGTCATCGTTCTCCGCGCGGAGGATGATTTTTTTGTTTTCATCATCACGGTAATAGGTCTTCAGCGTCGCCGAATCTCCATCAACCAATGCTGCGATGATCTCCCCTTCATCAGCATAACTCTGCTTACGGATTACAACAAGATCACCATCGTCAATTCCGGCGTTTATCATAGAGTGTCCATTTGCACGCAAGATAAAATGCTCACCGCTTCTTGCAATCCCGTCAGGCAGAACGATTCTCTCACCGTACTGCTGTTCTGCATAAATCGGTGCACCGCAGGCGATATCACCACTGATCTGTGCGGTGCGATCTTCCTGTACCTCTGCAATGCGATGCGTGATGATATGCCGTCCGTCGAAGGACAGTTCACCCGCATCGTTCATTCGATGCAGATATTTATGAACCGTGGCATCGCTCATACGAATTCCCGCGGCAATCTCGGCGATGGTCGGTGTGTAACCGTTATCGGCGTAATAGCTATCGATAAAATGTACGATTCGTTCCTTGGTTTCTTCACTGAGGTATCTCACGGCGACGTTTTCTCCTATCGCGAATAAATATTCACGATTACATTATATCACACTTTTCGGCATCTGTCAATTCTCCTGTCACAAAATTTTGCAGAAGCATTTTTGACCTGTCACAGGATTTTCTCGGTTTTCGAAAATCGGTGACATTGATATGACGTACGGAGGTTTCCGTAACAAATTTTTTGAAAGGAGTTTTCTCTATGACAGAAAACAAAACTCACCCGACCGATGAATCGGTCAACAAAGTCGAATGTGAAGACACCTGCAGTGAAGAGTCTTCCATTTATCCGCCGCCGTATTATGCCGACAGCAGTGGACTCTATGTGGAGATGATTTCAAAGACAGGCGCAACAATGAAAAAGCTTTGCAATTTTCTTCCTCGCATCATTTCCGAACTGACTGTGGACGACGGTACGCGCATTACCAAAAGCTATCGCATCGGCGGTACAGATGAATTCGGCAACGCACTTCCCGAGGTGGATGTTCCGGCAACCGAGCTTGAGAAAATGAGTTGGATTCAAAACAACTGGAAGGCCACCTGCGATTTATGCGTTGTCGGACAAGTCGAAAAACATGTGCGTTTTGCAATCAAATCCACTTCGCAGTATGCCGAGCAGAAATATTTTTTCGGTTACACAGGTTGGAAGAAGATTGACGGTGCGTGGCAGTATCTTCTTCCCGGCAATCCGAAGTATAGCGTGATGCTGGGCGGCAAATCAAGCAGTTACAAAATTGCTGATCATGTTGAAGAAACCGATCTTGCCTATCTCGCAGGGTTCCTACAGCTTGACTTTATTCCGCATGAAGTGATTTCCCCCTGCCTTGCGCTTGTGTTCCTCTCTCCGCTGAATGAATTTTTGAATCAAGCTGGATTTGAACCGAGATTTGTATTTATGCTTGTAGGGACAACGGGAGCGATGAAAAGTACTGTCGCTGCTTTGATGCTTTCCTTTTTCGGCAGCTTCACCCCGGCGAGCTTACCGATGTCCTTTCACGATACGGCAAACAGCATCATGTACACGGCAGGTATATTAAAAGATGTGCTGACCTGTGTTGACGACTACCATCCAACGGCAAGAAAAGACTCAGGGATTATGCAGCAGACGATGCAGACAATTGCGCGCAGTTACGGAGACCGTACAGCGAGAGAGCGTTTGACTTCGGATATTCAGCTTCGTGAATCGAGAGTCCCACACGGCAATGTAATCGTCACCGCAGAATTTCCTCCCGATATCGGGGAGAGCGGTACAGCGCGAATCTTTTCTGTCGAAATGAAACGAGATAGAATTGATCTGCCCCTACTCACCGAAGTACAGACTCTGGCTGCCGAGGGAATGCTGATGCGCTGTATGTATGGGTATATCGAATGGCTGAAACAAGAGTATCTTTCTTCCGAGGATAAAGTGAATGAATTTGTTTCTTCGCTGTCTTTGAAATACACGGCGATTCGAAGCACTTGGATTAACAAGCTGAAAGAGTGTGGTTGTAATATTCACGGCAGACTTCTCAACACTTTGACATGTCTGCAAATTGGATTTGCTATGCTCCTGAAATATCTTCGCTCTGTCGGTATGCTTCACGCTGGCAACGAAGAAATGTTTTCTGAAGCATTTGAATCCATCTTGCTTGAGTACGCAAAGAAGCAAGCCGAGTCTGTAGAAGATGACAAGCCGACACACAGATTCATCTGCAAGCTGTTGTCCATGATAGAAAGCGGCAGAGTTACCGTACTCGATAAAGATACAAACACCGAAATCCTTCCGCAGAATTTTATCGGCTACAGGGACAGTGAAAAATATTATCTCTCCCTTGATGAATCGCACAAAAATGTCCGCAGGCTGTGCGGCGAACAGGGTGAGGTGTTTGAAATTTCCAGCAAGGCACTTGCAAAAGGTCTTGCAGAGGAAGGATTTATTGAATGTGCAAACGGAAGAACCACAAAAAGTATTCGTTTCCCTCACGGTTCAAAACGGGTGATGGTACTCGACCGTACTCGTGCTGAAGAAATTTACCGCCGTGCATAAATTTTGCGTACAAGTGTTACAGGTGTACAAAATCAAAAAAGTGTATCGCTGTATCGCTTGTATCGCCAAATCCAAAGTACCCTTCAATAAACCGGTAGATAGAGCGAATAAACACGGCATAAAGCCGTGGCGAGCAGAGCGCTTGGCTTGCCGCCATCGCACCGTACAATGCGGGTGAACCCGCAACCCCTTCAAAACGCAGTGAAAAAACACTCAGAAAGGATAAATATCATGCGAAAACGAAATATTCCCATCGCTTTTCGGGTAACCGAAAAGGAGCTTAACGCCATCGATAAGCAAGCTCGTAAGGCAAAACTTGACCGCACCAATTATCTGATTGCCGCAGGTATCGGCAAGGAGATTAGGATTGTAGATGGCATCAACGATATGCTTCCCGCGCTGAAACGAATCGGCAATAACTTAAATCAGCTGTCAGTTTTGGCTCACACAGGACGAATCCATGCGGTGAATTTAGATGCTATAGAGGAGCAGTTGCAAAAAATATACGAGGAACTGTACCGCATCGGACGGGAAAACGAGGTGAAGTAATGGCGATCATCAAGGCAATCAAATACAAACCCGGCGGTAATTCCACGGCATCCTCTATGGCCGCGGTTATCCGGTATTGTCTGCAGCCGCACAAAACCGAGCTCACCGAAAATGTATTCTGCACCTCGGGAGTGAACTGCAATCCTCGGTTTGCCTATCAGGAATTTATGGCAACCAAGGCAGCGTTCGGTAAAGCAAACGGTGTATTCTTCTATCACTATGTGCAGTCATTCCCCATAGATGAGGAGATCACACCCGAAGAAGTCAATGCCATCGGACTTGAGTTTGCCGGAAAGGCATGGCAAGGTCATGAGGTTTTGGTGGCAACCCACCGCGATGTAAATCACTTGCACAATCACTTTATTATAAATTCGGTGAGCCATGAAACCGGTTTGAAGCTCCGTCAGAATCCGAAAACGCTGACGGAGCTTCGCGCTTTGAGTGATAAAATTTGTTTGGCACATGGCAAATCTGTGCTGCCGCCCTACGAGAAAAGCAAGGTACAAGGCATCGCAAACGGTGAATACCGCAAGGCGATCCAGGGTGACAGCTGGAAGTTTCGTCTGATGTCAGCCATCGGCAAGGCCATGGATATCAGCGGAACTAAAGAAGAATTTTCCCAAAATATGATCAGGCAGGGCTATGGTGTAGAGTGGTCGGACACAAGAATGCACATTGTGTATACCTGCTACTGCGAGCCTAAAAACAAAGACGGCAAATACAAAAAGAGCCGTGACAACAAACTGCACAGCGAAAAATATTTGAAATGTAAAATGGAGGAAGAATTTTATGTCAGAGAACAACTATTGCGCACGGCTGAGTCCCGAGGAACTCTTGAAGCTGAACGAGAACAAGAAGTACCCCACACCGCCTATGCCGCGCGAAACAATACCGCAAATGATCCTTTTATCCGAAAAACAGTGGGAGCAGATGGCAATGACGATGGACGATATTCTGAACGAGAGTCAGATCCACAGCGAGCAGATGTTGAATCTGCAGAATATTATTTCCGAAATCGTGCGGACAGAAACGGAAAAAGCACTCTCAGAACAGCGCAAGGAAACCGAGCAAATGATACAGAAGCTTACAAAAGCAGCGGAAGTACAGGTTGGGAGAGCAGCAGAGAAAGCTGGGCGGCGTATCGGATGGCAAGGAATTATGGACAGCTTTCTGTGGGGGCTGAGTCTTATCGCAATGGCACTCCCCACCGTTCTGGTCCTGGCATTGGCAGTCTATATGGGTTGGCTTCCGCTGTTTCAATAATGTATGACGATACCGAAGATGCTGAAGAAAAGCGTCGCCGCATCGAAGCGGAACAATCCGCCTCCAATGTTGGTGCGGTGATTGGTACTGCCATCGGTCTTGCAATGTCCCTTTCAGGAGAGGATGAAGAGGCAGATGAAGACGAATACGATGAAAAATATGATGATGGATTTGAACAAACGATGTAATGAAAGGAAATATATGAGAGAATTAACAAACAAAGAATTTACTGAAATCAAAAGTAGCAAAGACAGTTCCGATGTGCTTGAGATGCGTACACACAGTTTCTTACGCTCCCATGTTGTCATTGACGGGAGAAAATATGAGGTTCTGTCAGGATTCCCGACAGATAAAAACGAAAGCATATCGGACAAGCTCCGATACCTCATCACCGGTACAAACAATTGACAAATTTACAGCCAATATTTCAGCGCTTTTACGCTGGACTTGTCAGCCGAATTGTGATATGTTGTATGTGCAAGAGATCTTGCAGCATATCCTATTCGGTTGATTTTATAGAGTGACACTTCACTCGGAAAGGATATTAAAAAAATGAAATCGATCGAAAATACAAGCAAAAGCAAGGCGTTAATTACCGCATTGTACTGCCGACTTTCACAAGAAGACGAACGGCTCGGCGAGTCATTATCCATCGAAAATCAAAGAATGATGCTTAAAAAGTACGCCCACGACAAGGGCTTTCCCAACATCCAATTCTATATCGATGACGGATACAGCGGGGCAAATTTCAACCGTCCCGACTTCAAGCGTATGATGTCAGACATCGAAGCCGGCAAGGTGGGAATCGTAATTGTCAAGGATCAATCGCGCCTCGGCAGAGATTATCTGCAGACGGGTATGCTGATGGAAATTACCTTTCCGCAATACGATGTGCGGTTTATTGCAATCAATGACGGCGTGGACAGCGACAACGGAATCAGCGACTTCTCCGGAATCAAGAATTATTTCAACGAATGGTTTTCATAAAGAATGACAAAAAGCGCAGTATGAGCAGTAGATTTACCTCCCGACAGAGCCAAACCAGAAAGTATGGAGGATTTACTACATGAAAAAATTACTCTCTTGCGCTTATAACTTTGATAACTGCTGTGTGGAACTGAAATTCAGAGACGGTAGCATGATTGCGGTTGATACTATCGCCGTTGAGAACGAGATTGCCGACAATATGTATCAGCGGTCAGAGCTTGACTATCTGATCTACAACGCGCCGCTTGAATATGCTGATCTTGTTTTGAACGGAGACCTCGAGGCATATTTGAAAGCAGTTACCGAGTACAAACCTTTAGATTGAAAATTAAAACCTCGGCTGTATTTACCGAAAAGGCGAATACAGCCGATATTTTTATCTCATACGATGTCCTGTACGAAAAGGGGTATATCGTACTTAGCGGAAACATAGGATTATTTTCTGAATGACACAAAACCACACATATCCGCAAATTCTGTTCACGAATCAGAGAAGCGCGAAACCGTGAACGGGTTATTTCCTGAGGCGAAGTTTTTCACGGTTCCCACAACCACCTAATTTGAGATAGCAAAACAGCCCGGACTTCAACGATCCGGGCTGTCTGCCTATCAGAGCGCACATACGGGGTTTGCCCCTGTGTATAAGTGCTCATATTATATATTAGTGTTACTGTTCGCCGGTAATCGTCACTGTAACGGAACCGATTACGTCATCGTTCAGTGCCTTTGCGGGTGTGCCGCTCAGTGTTAAGGCAAATTTCTGCTCTGTAAGTGTTGTCAATCTTGCAGATGAGGGCGAGAAGCTACCGGTAATCTCACTGTATCCTTCCTTAGCAGCATAAGAAGCAGTTACATTTATCGGCGTATAACCAAGGCTCTTCACTGTTACAACATTTTCACCCTCTGTACAGCTCCAACCGTTTGCATCATGATAAGTAAAATTAAAATTGCGCCATGTAATATAGACATTTATCGATTCATATGCAAATGTTATGTAGATCCCGCTGTTCGTATAAGTTTTCCCGGAATCATTGGAGTATTTCAGCTGACCATCCGATTGTAAATATTCTGCTTCGAAACTGATGCTTGCACTTGTTCCGTCTGCGGAAATTACCCAATCATCGGAACTTAAGCTTATCAACGGAGTGTCTCCAAGACGTATTTGCAGAGCCGGCTCTTTTGTATCAATATTCGTACCGGTAATGGTTATTGTAACATCACCGCTGTCAGGCGAAAGATTTATGATTCCTTCATTATAGGTCTGTCCGTCAACTGCGACAGATATTCCGGTGATCGCTGCACTTGACTCATAGATAACCTGAGTATTTGAGGGTATAAAGCTATCAGCTGAAGTTCCGCTATTGCTGAAAGTTATTGTTGTCACTTCGGTACAATAAATCCAGCGGCTTCCCTCAAAGGTTCTTGTTGCAGTCTTTCCATTGGCACTGACTGTAAACCAGCTTTTAATGTCGTATGCACCGGTGCCCGCGATTGAGACATAGCAATCTGCATTATTCTGCAAATTTGTACCATGGACAGTAACGGTTACTTGGTCGGAGGCTGTTATAACATATACTCCGTCGCTGTTTTGTGAAACTCCGCTGATGGTGACGCCGGTAATCACGCCGGGGTCATCTGTAAGACCTTCAGGCTCATAGGTTGCGCGAACTTCTTTTGATACCATTTCGATGTTGTCTCCATCATCATCCGAGATGTACTCGCCTGCATAGGCAGGAACACACAAGCTCATAACCAGCGTGAACGATAGCATGATTGCCAAAATTTTCCTCATTGTTTTTTCACCTTTCTCATCATATGTATTTTTTATTTATTCAAAGACTTTTACACTCACTGGGAGTTCCGTATTGACAACGGCTTTTTTACCCGTTTTGGTATCATAGCAGTGTATCATAAGTTTACCGTCATATTCTCCCGGCATAAGCATTTCTGCTGCCCTCTCCTCGAGATCGAGCACTGTTATCTGATTCCCTGGCGTTATTCTGTCGGATTGAACCAATATGGTGTCCTGTATAACTACCTCAACAATGATATCCTGCGTTGACACACTCGGATTTGAAAGCATTACGGATGCCTGTTCAATGGAAAGGAATATTGAGACATTAGGATTAAAGGTTAAAGCAATACCTTCTTCACCTTCGGGTATGTCCAGCTTTTCTTCTGTATTTTCGATAATCGGCTGAGCATTTATTTCCACATCTGGTGGGGCATAGTCCGGAGTAAGTACTTTAGGTTCACGGAAGTACAATGTCCATGTGGTTATGCTCAATGATACAACAGTAATCAACACGAGGGCAATTATCAGAGCTGCTGTTTTCTTTCGGCTTTGCCTCACTATCATTCCCCCTTTGTTTCAGGTCGTTGTAATTATAACTTCTCAATATAATTATAGCATACAAACGCAGATTTTTCAATAATTCCAGCCAAACTCATTTGTAACTTTTTTATTTTCCTCTAAACTCCACGGTTGCCCGCCGTGGAGTTTTTCTATGCGAAGCTTTTTTCAACTTTCTCTCCGAAACTTTGCCAAAACGCACCACTTACAGCGGAGTAGTAGTGAAAGGGCAAATATATTTTTGAGAAATTTCTCAAAAATTGGCCAAAACGAGGTGTTGCTGTACGAGTAAGGGTAGAGGGAAAGAAACGGCTGGAGTTTTCAGAGCAAGATTCTACCACGGTGCCAAATTTCGCCTCTTGCTCATTTTTGCCCCCCGCGTGATCTTGTTGGGGAGTGCCTTCCCCAAACCCTGCTGATCGGCTAACGCCGCAAATTTTCCTCTCGCCGCTGTTCTTCTGTATTGCCATGTTTTGCATTACTTGCATCAAGAGGAAATTTGAAAAAACTTACAAGAAATTGTTCCAAACTACTTGCAAAACGCGCTCTCTGCGGCGGGTTATATGAGAGACAATTTCAGAACATGGCAGACGACAAGATGAAAACATTTTGTGAACTTTCGCATTTTTTGAAAAAACAGGGTGTAAAACGTGCTCTCCACGGTGGGTTATATGAGGGGTATTTTTTTCTTCATCCAACACCTTGTAAAACCACCCGTATTTCTGTGCTTAGTGAAAGGAGCTGATTCCCATGCCAAAAAAGTACAACACATCGCATCGAAACCGCATCGTCAAAACGCGCATGACCGAGGAAGAATACACAGACTTTCTTGAACGGCTGAAACATTATGAAATGAGCCAATCCGAATTTATCCGGCAAGCCATCGATGGCGCAGTGATCAAACCGATCATCACGGTCAGTCCTGTCAATGATGAACTGCTCGCCGCCCTCGGTAAGCTGACCGCCGAATACGGAAAGATCGGCAGCAACCTCAATCAGATCGCACGTTACCTCAATGAATGGCGCAGTCCCTATCCAGAGATGGCAAAGGAACTGCGGAATGCTGAAACAGACCTTGCTTCTCTGAAATTTGAAATTCTGCAAAAGGTAGGTGAGCTGAATGGCTACGTTCAAACATATCAGCTCTAAAAATGCGGATTACGGTGCTGCCGAAAAATATCTGACCTTTGCCCACGATGAATTTACCATGAAGCCAACGCTTGACGAAAACGGCAGACTTGTCCCAAGAGAGAATTACCGCATTGCCACCATAGGCTGCGGCGAGGAAGATTTTGCAATCGCCTGTATGCGGGCAAATCTTCGATACGGAAAGAATCAAAAGCGCGAAGATGTGAAAAGTCACCACTACATCATTTCCTTTGACCCGCGTGACGGCCCGGATCACGGGCTGAACGTGGACTGGGCGCAGATTATGGGTGAAAAATTCTGCAAGGCTCACTTTCCCGGACATCAAGCCCTTGTCTGCACCCACCCTGATGGACACAACGGCAGCGGCAATATTCATGTTCACATCGTTATCAATTCTCTGCGGATCGAGGAAGTCCCCATGCTTCCGTATATGGACAGACCGGCAGACTCCCGTGCCGGTTGCAAGCACCGCTGTACCGATGCCGCTATGGAATACTTCAAATCCGAAGTGATGGAGATGTGCCGCCGTGAGAATCTCTATCAGATCGATCTTTTGAACGGCAGTGCAAACCGCATCACCGAGCGTGAGTATTGGGCGAAGAAAAAGGGACAAGCCAAGCTGGATGCTGAAGCCGCCGAACAGAACAAACCACCCACCAAGTTTGAGACGGACAAAGAAAAACTGCGGCAGATCATCCGCGAAGCACTTGCCGCCGCGACTGCCTTTGATGAATTTTCCAACCTGCTTCTGCGTAAAGGGGTTTCCGTTTCGGAAAGCCGTGGCAGACTGTCCTACCTTACCCCCGACAGAACCAAGCCCATCACTGCAAGAAGGCTGGGCGATGATTTTGACAAATCTGCCGTTCTCGCACGTCTGGAACAGAACACACAGCATGAGGTCGTGAAACACGATCCCATCCGCAGGGATGTCGGGAAACACGACACCCCTGTTCAGAGACAGGGACAGCCCCAAAGACACGATAACATCGGTTTACAACGGATGGTGGATATCGAAGCCAAACGTGCCGAAGGCAAAGGCATCGGTTATGAGAATTGGGCGAAGCTCCACAATCTCAAAGCCGCCAGCCAAGCCTATCTGCTCTACGAACAGTACGGCTATTCCTCACGGGAGGAACTGGACAAGGCTGTAGATGAGGCACGGCAGAAGAGATCGGACAGTCACGATGCGCTGAAAAAACTGGATAAGACCATAGCCGAAAAGAAGGAACTGCAGACACAGCTTCTCGCCTATGTGAAAACAAGGGATGTGCGGGACGGTCTGAAAAAGATCAAGAAAGAGAAACAGCGTATCGCCTACCGCAATGAGCACGAAAGCGACTTCATCATATCCGAAGCCTGCAAACGGTATTTCACAAAGCACGGTATCGAGAAGCTGCCCACCCGCCAAGCATTACGAACTGAAATACAGCAGCTGACCTCCGAACGGAACGAAGCCTACAACACCTACCATGCTGCCAAAGACCGCTATACCGAACTGGAAACCATACAGCGCAATCTGCAGCAGCTTACACAGGATACGCCGCAGAAACAGAGAAAACGCAGTCATGAACTGGAATGAATGAGACAGGAGATTGAAATATGGAATTGAAAACAGACATTGAATTTGAGAACAAAATCCCACCGCTGTCATCGGAGGAACTGATGCGATTGGAGGACAGCATACTATCCGAAGGCAGGCTGATCACTCCCATCGTTGTCTGGAACGGCATTATCGTGGATGGGCATAACCGATACCGCATTATTCAGAAAAATCCCGACATTCGGTACGACATTTACGAAAAGAATTTTGCAGACCGCAACGAAGCTATCGCGTGGATATGCCGCAATCAGCTTGGCAGACGGAATCTGACACCCGAACAGAAAAAGTATCTCATCGGCAAACAGTATGAAGCAGAAAAACAGTCTATGGGCGGCGACAGTAAAAGCGAAGAAGCCAAATCAATGTATCAAAATGATACATCGGTCGAAAACACGGGTGAGCGCATTGCAAGACAGAACAATATCAGCCGTATCTCGGTACTTCGCGCCGAGGGGTACGCCAAAGCCGTTGACCTTGCCGATGAAGCTGTTCCCGGTATCAGGAATGAGATACTGTCCGGTGCAATCAGTGCAACCGATGCCGAGATGATGAAAATCGCAAAGGCAGAGCCGGAGAAAAGAGCCGAGCTGACAGAAAAGCTTCGAGAACCGAAACCACTTTCACCGAAGAAAAAGCCCCGTTACAACCCGAAAGATTACGGCTGTGACACTGGCCTGCCGTTTTCAGAAGGTTCAGCATCCACCGAACCGCCCATATCCGGCATTCTCGATGAACTGACCGATGTGGTGGAAACCTTTATCTTCCGCTGGGATTTCCAGCAGGAGCATTACGGACACCTGTTCCGGGATGCGGAATGTCTGACAGGCGTGAGAAAGCTGATCGCAGAGATGAAGGAATATATGCAGAATCTGCAATCGAAGTACGTGGAATAAAGTGTTCAAAAACAGCACCGTAACGTCTTGTATGCCAAAAACAGCCCTCCCCCTATCTGCAATACCCCCGGCATCACAAACGCTCCGTACAAGGGACGTATGCTCCCAAAATCGACCCTAAATCATACAGTTTACAAGCCCATTGACCGACACAGGGGTGTAACGAACTGTGACACCCCCTGCGCAGAAAGCAGGTGATCTCCATTGCTGACTATATGACCAGGCAGACGAAACTGCCGCCCTATCTCCCATATCCGAAATTCCTTCTGGATATGGATATGACACACACCGCAAAGCTGCTGTACGCCCTGTTGCTTGACCGTGCCAATCTCTCACAGGCAAACGGCTGGGTGGACGAACAGGGCAGAATTTATCTGATCTTTCCCATTGAGAAGATCGCCGAAGCACTTGACAAAGGCTGCATGACCGTCAAGAACGCCTTGAACGAGCTGACAGATGCCGGACTGATCGAAAGACAGCGGCAGAGATTTGCTGCTCCGAACCGTATTTATGTACTTCTCCCCGATGGACAGAAAACTGTCCGAATGACGGACAAAAAACTGTCTCTCATAAGTACAGAAAACTGTCCTACTGATGGACAGAAAATTGTCCCTATGACGGACAAAAAACTGTCTCTCATAAGTACAGAAAACTGTCCTACTGATGGACAGAAAATTGTCCCTATGACGGACAGAAAACTGTCTCCTAATAACCTGAGTAATAATAACCTGAATAGGAATAACCTGAGAGGAGTGAGAGAGCCGCCCACTGTTTTCGGCAGATATGAGAATGTATTTCTGACCGATACGGAGTTATCCGAACTGAAAGCAGAGCTGTCCGACAAGTGGGAGTATTACGTTGAGAGACTTTCCGAGTATATGACATCCACAGGAAAATCCTATGACAACCACGCCGCCACCATCCGAAAATGGGCAGCAGAGGATCAAGCGAGGGGAGCCTCGAAACAGGGCGTACCTCAGACAAAGGGAGGTCTGAATCAGACCATTCCCGACTATACGAAAACGGAGGGTATAAGTCTATGAAAAAAATGTTTCCTGCCATTGCAGAGGAATTGACCGCACCGGCAGTTATGCCGGAGGACTACACCGGAGAGGACGGACTGCTGTACTGCGGCAAGTGCCGTACACCGAAACAGGCATTTTTCCCCGAAGGCAAAACCTTGTGGGGCGCAGACAGACATCCCACAGAGTGTAACTGCCAAAAGGCAGAACGCATAGAACGGGAAGCCATCGAAAAAGAACAACAGCACCGTAAAACCGTTGCCGATCTGAAAAAGCACTGCTTCGGAGAGGACAGAACGAATAACTGGACGTTCGCCAATGACAACGGCAAGACACCGCAGATGGGGTATGCCCACCTCTACGCAGAGAATTGGGAGAAAATGCGAGATGAGAATATTGGCTATCTGATCTGGGGCAGACATGACAGCGGGAAAAGTTATCTTGCAGCCTGTATTGCCAATGCCCTGATGGAACAGGAGGTTTCGGTCTGTATGAAGGACATGAAATTCATTGTCAACGCGCTGGAAGAAAGATTCGATGGACGCAATGACTACGTTGCATCTCTCTGCCGGTATCCGCTGCTTATCATTGATGATCTCGGCGCTGAACGAAACACCGAAGCGGCACAGGCTCATGTGTTCTCCGTGATCGACAGCCGATACCGCAGCCGCAAGCCGCTGATCGTGACAACCAATCTGCACCTTGACCAACTGCAGAACCCCACGGATATGGCACACGCCCGCATTTACAGCCGCATACTGGAAATGTGTGTGCCGATCCTCTGCACGGGAGAGCAGAACAGAAAAGAGACCGCCAAAAAGAAAATGGAAACCGTACAGGTACTTATGAACCGCTGAAAGGAGCTGCCTATGGGAGAAAACAAGAACACGAACGCTACTTATGGAAACAACAATGAAAACAAAATCGAATGGATCGCAAAAGAACCCGTCCCGCACTTCCGTTACGGCGGCAGAGAGTATTATCTGCTGAATGACATGATCGAGGTGGAGATCGGCGGCGTGCTGTACCGTGTCAAGAGCATATACAACAATGATGCCTATATGGGTGACGTGCTGGATTCGCTGACAATGGAGAAAATCAATCGGATTATTGCGTAAAGTTTACACACTTGCGTGGAAACAGAGCGATTTATGTGGTATAATGGTGGTAAGGTAAAATCTACTGCCATTATACTGCGCTCTTGGGAGGTAAAATTTAAGAGATGCAGGAAATGACAACTTACAGTGTAGGTATCTACGCAAGGCTCAGCCGAGACGATGAAAGAACCGGCGAGAGCGTATCCATTGAAAATCAAAAGGAAATGCTGGCACGATACGTCCGTGAACAGGGCTGGACGCTCTATTCGTACTACTGTGATGACGGCGTAAGCGGCACGACCTTTGACAGAAACGGGTTTAACAAGCTGATGGAGGACGCGGCGGCGGGTAAGATCAATTTGATTCTGACCAAAGACCTCAGCCGCCTCGGACGTGATTATATCGAGTGCGGAAAGTACACCGATTATGTATTTCCGTCCCTCGGCTGCCGTTTCATCGCGCTCAACGACGGTGTTGATACTCTGCACAAAAACAATGAAATGATCGTAATTCTGAAAAACGTCATGAACGATCTGTACGCACGGGACACAAGCAACAAAATCAAGGCGGTCAAGCGTTCTACGTTCTTATCGGGAAAATATGTAGGCTGCTATGCTCCCATCGGGTATATGAAAAGCCCCGAGGACAAGCACGTTCTGATTCCCGACCCTGTTACCGCACCGATTGTACGCCATATCTTTGATTTGAGATTACAAGGGTACGGATTCCGCAAAATCGCTATGACTCTGAACGAAGAAAAAGTTCCTACGCCGAGAGATTTCTACTATATGGCAGAGGAAAGACAAAATCTTCGCGGCGAGAATCCGCATTGGAACGACGTGACGGTGAAAACCATTCTTCGCAACGAGGTTTATATCGGGCATACGGTGCAGAACAAAACGGGTACGGTGTCCTATAAGAACCACAAGCAGGTCAGCAAGCCGGAACAGGAATGGATCAAGGTGGAGAACACACACGAACCGTTAATCAGCCTTGAAACGTGGGAGACAGTGCAGAAGATGGACAACCATCCGTCCAGATGGCGCAGCGGCAAAACGGGTACGGTGGCTTTGTTCGGCGGAATGCTTCGCTGTATGGACTGCGGCTCGGCTATGCGCTATATGCGGGATTACCGCAAAAAGACAAGCGGAAAAGAGCCTGAGTTCAAAGCCTATGTGTGCAACCGTTACGCATCCGGCGGCAAGCTCGCTTGTTCGTCCCACTACATCAATCAACGGGTTCTTGTAAATCTTGTGCTGTTGGACATTCAGTTAAAAGCCATGTGGGCGCAGAACAATCCCGAAGGCTTGAAAGAGAAAATCCGCAGGCAGAAAAACTCTGCCAACGCCGAACAGCTTCGGACGCTGCAAGCAACACTGGCTGCCGCAGAAAAGCGGCTGACAGAGCTTGAAAAGTTGGTACAAAGCGTTTACGAGGATAAGGTCAGAGGTACAATTCCCGAAGCATTCTGTGTTCAGCTTATGCAGAAGTATGAAAACGAGCGCGTGGAGAAACTGGCGTTAAAGGCTGACCTTGCCGCAAAGATTGAAGCAGTGAAGCAGTCCGAGTGCGGAACAGACGAATGGATTGCCATGATACAGGATTACTCAAAATTGGAAAAACTTGACCGTCCAACCCTTTTGAAGCTGATACAGAAGATTGAAATCGGTGAACGCAAGATCGTGGACGGTCAAGAAGAACGTGAAATCAAAATTTATTATAACTTTGTCGGGTTTGTTGAAGTGTGATTTACCTCGTTAGGCAGCCTTGTGTATTGGTATTTCTTTACGCAAGGTTGTCTAATGATTTTTATGCCCGTGACACATCAAAAAAGATTCGTGCGGTGCAGAGAGCCAAGGGTGAACGCGGGGAGCGAGTGGGAACGACAATTCCATACGGATATATGAAGCATCCCGACAATCCAAAGCAATACACACCCAATCCCGAAACGGCGCCCGTTATCAAAAGAATCTTTGAAATGTATGCTTCGGGTATCGGAATCGACAGTATCTGTGCGGCATTGAGGAAAGACAGAATTGAATCTCCCAGTGTTTATACCTTCAAGCGGACAGGCAAAAAAATCGGCATTCCCGATATGGCAAACCCGTACTGTTGGTCAAAAAAGACGGTAAAGCAAATGCTGACAAACCAGACGTATGTTGGTGATACCGTAAATTTCAAGACCTATTCCAAATCCAACAAGCTGAAAAAGCGGCTGAAAAACACTCCCGAAAACATGCTGATTTTTGAAAACACCCATGAAGCAATCATCGACCGCAAGACCTTTGATATCGTACAAAAGCATTTCGAGGGAAGAAAGCGTCCGGACAAGCAGGGAGAGATGGACAAGTATGCCGGTTACCTGTTCTGCGGTGAGTGCGGAAGCAAGCTGTATCTTCACAGAGCGTATTCCTTAACGGAAAACCAAAATAACTTCATGTGCGGCGGTTATCAGGGTAAAAAAATCGACTGTACGGCACATTATATCCGAGAGTGTGTCCTCGACCAAATCATCCTGGAGAAGCTCCGGGAGGTAACCTCCTTCGCCCGTGAGAATCCCGATGAATTCTATGCCTTGGCAACACAGAACGGTGAAGCCGAAGCGAAGAAGTTCTATCAGACAGCTGAAAAAGAAAAAATACGGATCGAAACCCGTATCAAGGAACTTGACAATATTATTCGCTGTCTGTATGAAGACCGTGTTTGCGGACGAATCACCGCAGAACGATATGACACCATGGCGGTCGGATACGAACAGGAGCAGGCGGAGTTGAAACAGGAGCTTGCATCCATCACGGAGCGTATTGACGAAATGGATATGCGAGAGCAGTGCATTCGTGAGTTTATGGACAAAGCGAAGGAATATCTTGAAATGCCGAAGCTGACCCCCGAGCTGCTGCGAGTGTTTGTGAGAAAGATACTCGTGTATGAAAAAGAAGTCAAGTATTCACGGACGGCGGGCAATCCCATTGTGATATACTTCACCTTTCAGCCAAATCTGAACTAATACGGTATAGGTAGCATAGAAAGGGCAAGAAAAGTATATACCCGGAAGCCTTATGACTTCCGGGTATATACCGAGACTAATTCTTCGTTAAGGATAGCACACAAATCGGTCGTACTC
>JAFQDR010000271.1 GCA_017415945.1 Oscillospiraceae bacterium | reverse complement strand
TCTGATGAGTTCTTTGTATTCAAGCTGTTATCCGATCGGTATGCTGCTCTTCGGACCTATGGCGGACAAATTTCCTTTACAATGGATTATGATTGGTTCAGGAATTGTCCTTATAATTCTTGCGCTCATTGCTTATTCATCCCCCGAAAAAGCAAAAAGGAGTAACAATGAATAAAAAAACAAGACAATATATTGGAATTATGGCAGCTCTTGTTGTTTAGGCATCGGAGTAGGCGTTGGCTTGTGTTATGCTGTCGCCTTTGGTGCATTTGGCAAGAAAAACTAATATATGAAATATAGCCCTCGTTCCATTACGGAGCGAGGGATTTTTATTGCCTATCTGTGAATTTTTCAGAAAATCTCTTGACATTGTCGATATTCGATATTATAATATAAATACAGAATGTCGATATTCGACAATGGAGGTGATAACACTATGCCAAGAGCAAAATTTCAAACCTTGACAGAGCAGATGTACTATATCCTTCTTTGTCTTTCCTCCGAATGCTACGGCATGGACATTATGGACAAAGTACCGCAGATGACGGGCGGCAGGGTAAAGGTTGGCTCGGGAACGCTGTATAATCTGCTGGAACAGTTCCTTGAGGCCGAGATCATCGAGGAAACCAAAGCGGAGGGACGGCGGCGGTCGTATATCCTGACGAAGAAAGGTCGGGAGCTGCTGGATCACGAATGCAAGCGGCTTGAAAGTCTTGTAAGTGACTATCATCGCTATCTGATAAAGGAGGATGCAGAATGAAAGATGTAAAGCGCAAAATGGAAGTTTTCAGCTTTTATGACAAAACCGGAATTGAGCGGCATCTTGAAAAGATGGCGGAAGATGGATGGCTGCTTGAAAAAATCTCTGCGCTGTTTTGGACATACCGTAGAATCGAGCCGAAAAAGATTCGTTTCTCTATTTCTTACTATGCAACGATCAATGATTTTGAGCCGGAGCCTACAGAAGAACAGCAGGAGTTCAATGAGTTCTGTGAACATTCCGGTTGGAAATTGGCAGCATCCTCTGTTCAAATGCAGATTTTCTATAACGAAAATGAGGATCCTGTTCCTATCGAAACCGATCCGCTGCTGGAAATTGATAACCTGCACCGTTATGCAAGGAAAACGGCGTTGCGTACCTACCCAATATTGCTTTTCCTTTCCTTCCTTATGGGTGTAACGTTCATTGGCTCTCTGTTCCAAGATCCTGTATATTATTTGGCAAGTGCTATCAATTTGTTCACCGGTGTATGGTTCGTAGTTGCGTTTATCTATTCGGTAACGGAAATTGGCGGGTATTATATTTGGAGACGACGTGCGAAGGCATTGGCTGAACAAGGCGAGTTTTTAGAAACCAAAGGCCATCGCTGGCTCGTTATAACAGTTTTTCTGTTTATGGTATTATCTCTTGCCCTTTATGTGCTGTCTATCGGAAATAAAGGTCTGCAGATGTTTACTATCACCTTTGTCGTGAATGTTATCGCTGTTATTTTCATCGTGCAGGCAATCAAGGAACTGCTCAAGCGTAAAAAGGTAAAAGCCGGTATCAACAGAACAGTTGTTGCCATTATTAGTTTTGTCGTTTCCATTGCCTTAATGAGTGGTACGAATGCACTTACAATTTTTACGATAAAAAATGATATGCTCAAGGATCAATTTGCCGAGCTGCCGTTTACCATCGGAGAGCTGACCGGTATTGATGATAGCGATTATTTGAAAAGTAAGGCTGACCGAAACTCCATACTGTTACGACAGATCGACTCCTCTCAACACCCAATGGATAACGGCGAAGGAATAAGTCTCGGTTATACGATCACCGAAGTGAAATTGCCGTTTATGTACGATTTCTGCTTTGAAAAGCTGTATGATTCCCGAATTACGAAATACAGCTATGAGGCCGGCATCCGCTATGAAGAAGTTGATGCAGCGGTATGGGGTGCTAAAAAGGCATATCAGTTGACTGATAACGGAAAGCCGGAAAACACCTATCTCATTTGTTATGACCGATATTTTCTCCAGATCATTGCCGACTGGGAATTAACTCATGAGCAAATGCAAATGATTGGTGATAAAATGTGTGATAATGGCATCTAAAATCGTAATGTTAAGAAAACGGGCGGCATTTCCAAGCTAAATTGGTAGAAATATTCTCTTTGCTGTGCTATCATTTATTACACAAGGAGGCGATAAGATGGAACTTGGAAAACAAATTTTTGAGTTGCGAAAGAAGGCTAATCTTTCACAAGAGCAACTGGCTGAAAAAGTAGGTGTATCTCGTCAAACGATCTCGAAATGGGAACTTAGCGAAACTGCACCGGATATCAAACAGGCACAGTTTCTTTCTCAAATCTTTAATGTGAGTCTGGATGAACTTACGGGAAATGACACGAAGGAAGTGATATACGAAAAGGTTAGTAATACGGAACGGCTTGCAGGGATTGTCATTACGATTCTTAAGGTAATTGGAATCCTAATAATCGTATCTATCATTGCAACGATTATCAGCATTATTGCTATTACTGGATTTCGTCAGGCCGTTAATGTTGAACATGACCTTCGAAGAGTAGAGATTACAGAAACCGTTGGTGAACAGAAATATGTTATTAATATTGCCGATGATGGTTCTTTTAGTGCTCATGGGCTAACTGATGATATGCGAGAGGATATTATTGACCTGATAGATTTTGACGATCTCGATATGACTGCGGAAAATATAGAGAAGTATTTTATAAAACTTCGGGAAGATTATAAAGATACGGAGTAGTAAGTAACAAAGGCGTCACAGAAATGTGGCGCCTTGACCATTTTTGAGAACCCTCTTGACAAATTCAGACTATTGTGGTAGAATAGACTATAGTAATAGTCTGTGGAGGCCAATTATGAAGGAAAAGCTGTTTGATAGTGAAGCCAAAATAATGGAGATCATTTGGGAAAAGAGTCCCATTACGGCAAAAGAAATCAGCTTAATTGCTGCTGAGACGATCGGATGGAATAAGAATACCACCTATACGGTAATAGGAAAACTGGAGAAAAAGGGGTTTATACAGCGCAAAGAGCCCGGGTTCATTTGTACTCCTCTTGTGTCGCAGAGCCAGATGCAGAAGGCGGAAGCCGCTTCTCTAGTAAGAAAATTATTCGGGGGATCCCGAAAGGCTTTGTTCTCTGCTTTGCTTGAAGAGGAACCTTTATCCGAGGAAGAATTGGATGCACTTCGTAAGCTGATTGAAAACAGGTGAAGATCATGCTTCAGGAAGTATTCTATTGGGTATTCAATATGAGTATAACAGCCGCATTAACCGGTGTGCTTATCTTACTCATCAGACAGATAAAAAAGATTCCGAGAAGAATTACAGTCTTTCTATGGGCGATCCCTTTTCTGCGAATGACATTTCCGTTTGGATTGAACAGCTCTTGCAGCTTGATGTCATTGTTATCGAAGATCACCACCAAAACAATAATTGTGTATCAGCCGACCGATGATATATCTTTTTCCATGACGAATGCAGTTATGGCGGCAAATACATACTTTCCGATTACTTATAAGGTGAATATTCTGGACAGCATATTTCGTGCTGCTTCTGTTGTTTGGATCATTGTTGCTTTAGCCATTCTTCTAATGCTGACGGTCACATATATTACAACGATTTATGAAATCAAGGATGCCATTCTCCTGAGAGACAATATATATCTTTCGGAGAAGATCATATCTCCTGCGGTATACGGTATTTTTAAGCCAAGGATTATATTGCCTGCATTATATCAGGATAGAGATATCGAGTATATCGTACAGCACGAAACAGCCCATATACGCGGTTTTGATAATCTGTGGCGAATGATCGCTTTTGCAGCTGTCGCGGTGCATTGGTTCAACCCGTTTTGCTGGCTGTTTCTCAGTGATTTTTTGACGGATCTTGAGCTGGCCTGCGACGAGCGTGTTGTTGCAAAGCTGGGGGCTGACCGAGCAAAGGATTATGCATCAGCACTGCTTAATAGCAGACAGGGTGGGGCGGTCTTCACTTCTGCATTTGGCGGCGCCAAAATTCGCACACGCATTGAAAACATACTGTCTTTTAAGAAATTGACATGGCTTTCGCTAACAGTGTTTATAGCATTGATCGGTGTCATTTTCTATGTACTGCTGACCAATGCAGGATGAAAGGAGAAAGTTTATGAAAAACAAAGCTTTTACCCGATACTGGCTGTTATCGTGTCTCGGCGTTCTGATTGCTTCATATTACCCATTGTACATGGGTGTGCGGGTAATTTCGGATATGATTGTGGATGGGACAGTACAAAAAGAAAACTATCCTAAATACATCATTCCGTACACACCTATGTGCATTGCGATTATTATCGGCATTCTCATAATGCCCTTGTGTATCAAATTATTTAAGAGAATTGCCCTTGCAGGCGGTGCTTTCATTGCGACCGCTGTATTCTTCGCAGTCGAGCTGCTGTTCGAGCAGAAGGTAATCGTGTCAACAGCCGAAACAGTATCAAAACTGGAAGACTGGCAGATGTTTATGTGCTACGTTCCCCCGGAGGGGTGGGGTACTACATATAAGACACAGACAGCGGTCGATATTTTGATGGGAGATTACAACCCTGCATTTAAACTGCATTTTTACGTCATTGCCGTTGTCTTGATTGTCACCATCCTGAACTGCTTATATGGCTTCGGGCAAATCATCAAGAACGGTGATAAGAAGCGGATGAAATCTCTGATTCTGCAGTCGATTTGTTCGCTTATATTCCTCGGACTGTGCCTCCTTGCTTGTTTTACTGCTTTCTGGAGAGATGGCAGCATTCAGGTGTCTCCTTTGTCTGCTTCGCTTATGACGGTGTTCTTTGTTCTTCTTGGGGTAACATTCGGTGTGTTTACCGGGTCGTTCCTCTTGGGAAAACGGAAAATGATTTCGGTTTTGATTCCGTCGATCGTCGCTTCTGCAATGACGTTACTTATGTATATCGGTGAGATGATTTTGCTCAATGGGCATTTGTACAGTATGGGAACTGGGATTTTATTCGATAGCTTACCCGGCATTGTCTTTGCACCGATCGATTTGCTGGTTATTTTGTTGGCGGGTTGTATAACCGCATTGGTATTCACCTTGCTGAACAGCGGCAGTCGCATAAAGAAACAAGCGGTGGTGCTTTCCATAATCTGTGCCGCTCTTGTTTCTGGTGTCTTTCTTGCGCTGTTATTGGGTGGTGAAGATGGTATTGATACTTTGGATGAAACCAATGGTACAGTGCAACTTATAGAGGAAATATCCGATATGGAAGAATCCCGTTATGAGGTTAGTGCATATCTGACCGGTACCGATTTTTCCTCTGTGAGTCAATCTATGAAAGACAAGATTACGCAGGAGTGGGATACCTATAACGATATGACTGACATACAGCGATATGCATCCAGTAAACTCTGGGGTGCGGTCTATTCTCAAGTGGATTCGTGGGAAGAATGCGAAAAGGAAATTGGTGTTGAGGTACCGAATCCTCTTGAAACTCTTGGCTGGCTCAACAAAACCGGCTATAACGGTATGGAGGATGGATTTGCGTCCAGTATTACGCAAGGTAAGACGAAGCTGAAGCATATTCAGATAACCACCCATGCGAGACAGACACCTGGAAACAGTGTTGACAATGTTCATATTTCGGTCGGATACAATGTGGATGATGTCAGAATAACACTATCTGCAGTTCTTTGTGCTGATGCCGGAATCTATACAACCGGCAGCACGACAAACGGATATGCTTCTTATAAGGAAGACACGGTTTTCACTGCATCGGGCATTCCGGCGCTGATCATCACCACCGATGAAATGAACAACAACGGATACTATAACAGCGATTATTATGATCCAACCGCTTATTGGGTACAAGATAATGTGTTCTATTCTCTTCGTGTGTTCGGCGGTGAAGCAGAAAAAGATGAGATACAATCTATCCTTGATCGGATTCTAAAGGCAATATAAGTCAATTAAGTATGAGAAAGGCGTCGCAGAAATGCGACGCCTTCATTGTTGTTCAGTTAGATCTATTTGTTTGCTTCATCTGATACGGTTGATATCATCTGTCTTCAATATTTACATAATTCTGCTTTTCTTTGACATTGACATAAGCCGGGCGGATGATCTTTCCGTTGTTCTGGATTTCTTCGATTCTATGTGCGCACCAACCGGCAATGCGGGAGATTGCAAAAATGGGGGTGTATAATTCATAAGGAAGTTCAAGCATTTTGTAGATCAAGCCGGAGTAAAAGTCCACATTGGCACTGACACCCTTGTAAATCTTCCGCTTCTCACCTATTATCTGCGGTGCAAGACGCGCAACCGTTTCATACAACCGGAAGTCCTCTTCGCAGCCTTTTTCGGCGGAAAGATCTTTTGCACATACTTTCAGTATGTCTGCTCTTGGGTCGGATTTGGAATATACTGCATGTCCCATACCGTAGATCAATCCGTTTCTGTCAAAAGCTTCTTTATTAAGGAGCTTCATCAGATAAGCAGCCACTTCTGACTCGTTTGTTGTGTCGATCGAAGACTTCATATCATCAAACATCTGCACGACCTTGATATTGGCACCACCGTGGCGAGGACCTTTCAGTGAACCGAGTGCCGCTGCAATAGCAGAATAAGTGTCGGTTCCGGATGAGGTAACTACGTGGGTGGTAAAGGAGGAGTTATTACCGCCGCCGTGTTCTGCGTGAAGAACCAATGCCAAATCCAGAACCTTAGCTTCCAGGTGTGTGTAATTACCGGCACCGCGAAGTAAATGCAAAATATTCTCGGCTGCAGATAATTCATTTTGCGGCATATGAATGCTGAGACTTTGTCCGTGGGTATAGTGCTGATAGGATTGATAGCCGTAAACAGCCAACAACGGAAAAACGGAGATCAGAGAAAGGCTCTGACGCAGTACGTTTTCTACCGAAGTATCATCGGGGTTTTCGTCATATGCGTACAGTGCCAGCACACAGCGAGCCAAAATATTCATCATGTCACTGCTTGTGGCTTTCATTATCATATCTCTGACAAAAGATTTGGGCAGATTCCGGTTATCAGCCAGTTCAGTGCGGAATCTGTTCAGCTGTTCCTTGTTTGGAAGTTCGGAGAAAAGCAGCAGATAGACGGTTTCTTCAAAACCGAATCTGTCACTTTTGAGGAATCCTGCAACCAGATCTTTTACATTGTAGCCACGATAATAGAGTTCACCTTCGCAGGGAATATCCTGACCGTCGCTTCCTTTTTCCTTGGCTTTTATGTGGGATATTTCCGTCAAGCCCGTTACAACGCCGTTGCCGTTCAGATCACGCAGTCCGCGCATAACATGATGCTCCGGATACATTTCCGGCTGAATATGATTATTGCGGCTTGATAAGGCAGCCAGTTCCTTTACATACTGGGTAATCTCAAAATTGTTCTTCAAATAAAAATACCTCCTGAATAATTAACATATAGACGATTAACATTGCTAAAAAGTTCTGTGCAGCATTATATCGGAAGCAGTTCTTCCGATTCTTCGGATTCCAGTTCAGCACAGTCTGCACGGGGTTCCGGCTCGTATAGATCATCCTCAACCGGACGCCAAGCCTCACCGAATTTCACATCTTTGAATAATGTAGCGAGACCTGTGATCTGCTTAAGACGGAGTATTTCATCCTTGTCCATCCCGAGATGTTTGGAGATCCACGCATCGGAACGTCCCAACTCGTGAAGTTCCTTGACAATGTTGCTCATCAGATCTACGTCGTGCGAACCGCGAGCACGGTTGTGACGAATGGTGGATGCCATACGGTTATCGAGGCTTTTATTGATGACCGAAACAGGCAGCATACCGTTCTCGCGTTCGCGGATATCGGGGTAGTCAAGCATAACACGGTAACGGTGGAAGCCGTCCACGATGACATAAATATCTTTTTCTTTCACATAATAGCATACGATGGGCATTGTGTAGCCGTCTTCTTTGATGCTGTCATAGAGTAGCTTCATTTCGGGTGGTGCAACTGCATTTGGATTGTATGTATTCGGTACGATCTTTTCAATCGGTACGGCAATTACGTTATATACAGGACTTTGAAAAGCCATTTCATTCACCTACCTTACTGTATTTGCGTTTCAGAACATCAACCCTTTTCTGCTGTTCACGGGTAAGTCCGAATCCCATAAAACGGCAGGTGTGGTCATTTTTTAGGATGCAATAACACATCCGTTTCCAACTGGGAATATCCTTTGATGATTTAATATCGTCCGTGTGATCGGGAATGTCACCGATAAAAACGATACGGGAATTACGCATAACGGTGTAATTGGATACACCGTTGCGGCGGATATTGTACCCGTGGTCGAGCAGTTCTTTGATTACGTGCTCTTCCAAGCCACCACCTGTTGTGTGCCAGAATTCTATGGAGGTCTTGAACTTCTTTATATAGTTATTGCGTAGCCTTGCCGGAAGTGTATCGAGCAGGAACATCGTGTAGGACTTCCACGTATGTCCTTCGGGAAGGGTAAGATTCCGATATCCGAGTGCTTTTGTCTTTCCGTAGATAGAGCCGAAATTGGCACCTCTAACCCGACCAACCAGCTTCGACCACATCTCGGGATCAATTACACGGTACAAATTCAGGCTGTCCTTGGCATAATCGTTGAATGGGGAAGCCACACGCATCTGATCGGGTTTCAGACCGGCCATATAATATAAGTCGTAGAGCTTGTTGTAATCGTAATCAAACAGATAGTTAGCGTGCCATACGTCGCCGTTCGACCAATCGTAAATTGGGGACGCGGCCCAAACGTCCTTAAATTGTTTGCTGATCCAACATTCACCCTTGTATCCATACTTTTTATTTAGGATACCGCTGTAACGCTGCAGGGACTCATCGGTACGGATTCCAAGTAGACAAACAGTTTTCTTGTTGCCATGCGACATACGATACCAGCGTCCGAACTGCTTAGCGAGATCTTCCTGATGCATCCGATAGTGATAGGTCGATATGGGGTTGTTCTGCAGGTTGATGACAAATTCATGCTTCGGCATCGGGCGACACCAGGCTTCTTCTTTGGTGTCATCCCACGGATACCAGTACATCTCATAACTGCTGAGTGCCGTTCTTGTTGCCATCGGCAGGCAGACCCAATACGGCTCAACATCATTTTTGATACGCTCGAAGGTGCGTTCCACATATTCGGTTGTTACGGTGTACTGTGCTTCAAAGTCCTGATGAAATACACCAATACGCTTGTGTGGGTAGTATTTCTTCTGAAAATCCAGAGTCAGGTTGAGCAGCAGACCGCTGTCTTTACCACCGGAAAAGGAGACAAAGATGTTGTCAAACTCTTCAAAAATGAAACGCAGTCTCTCCTGCAGAGCAGCATACACATCCTGTCCGGTGTATTCTCGTGTCATATACATGGTTACTCTTTTTCGTGTCCTCTCTCGGAAGGCGGTTCCTCGGTAATCTCCATTATATCAGAAATATCACAGTGCAAAGTTACACATATTTTCAGCAGCGAATCGGTCGTTACGCTTTCGCCCTTTGACATCTTTGCAAGGGTGGCGGAACTGATTCCTGCCATCACACATAACTGTTTACGTTTGATATCCCGGTCAATTAGGAGCTTCCACAGTTTTTTATAGCTGAATATCATAATCATCCTCTGAAAATCTGGTTAATCATACTGTCTATATTTTATATTTATCATAGCATAGTTATTCAGGGTTATCAATACACAATATTTATATATACTGTAAATTATTTTAGAAAACTAAAGATTCGATTCAGAATTGGGCGGATAGGAAAGAATTATCTCTTTCTCAATGAGTTATCTGTGCGGATATGAAGGAACAGGATCTTGATTCTCCGCTTTATTCAGAAAACGATCAGTCTGTTATTCTCGTCCAGAAGAACAATATTTGTGAAAGAAAGCTAAAGCACAAAGGCACTGACACTACCCAAGCTACCCAAACGACTACCCAAGCTATCCAAGAGGCAACGGGTGAAGAACAAATCCTCTCCGCTATTCAAGTAAATGCAAAGATCTCGCAAACACAGAAGGATGATGCAATTGGCGTGTCGGTGGACACAGTGAAGTATTATATCAGAAAAATGTGGAAAGAACATATTATACTATTAGATAGAACCCAAAACGCAAACGTAAAATTCCTCCGAGTTTTTAACTTCGGAGGTTTTTGATAATAGCAAATAAACACCCCGTCCAAGCCAGTGATTATGATTTGCAAAGCAACTGAAAAATAGATATTTCAAAATCATAGAGTTTTGTTGCTTTGATATCTCTTCTCCTTCTTGACAACTATTACGTTTAGTGATATAATATTATTACAGTAACCGTAATAGATAGGAGTGACAGTATGCGTGACAATGCAAAGAGCGGTGCACTGACGGAAGTGACGTTTTTCGTGCTGCTTTCTTTATATGAACCGAGGCATGGATACGCCATTATGCAGTTTATCGAAGACAAAACAAACGGAAGATTGTTACTCGGCGCAGGCTCGCTGTACGGAGCCATTGACAGCCTGTGCAAAAAAGGCTGGATTGCGCTTTACGATGATTCGGATGTGCGTAAAAAAGAATACCGGATCACTGATCTTGGCAGACAGATTACGGAACAGGAGCTTCTGCGGCTGAAAGAAATAACACGAATTGCTGAAGAAACTATAGGAGGATAAGAGTATGGTTAAGAAAGTCAATCGCTTTTTCGGTGCATCCACGGAAATACAGGCAAAATGGCTGAATCGGATGGCATCAGAGGGATGGAGACTTATCCGGACGGGCAAGATGAGCTACGAGTTTGAAAGCTGTGATCCCGGCAGATATCAGTATGCCGTGGAATTTATTGCGGATAAATCGCAGAAGAATGCCGAGGATTACAAAGCCTTTCTGGAAGGCTGCGGATACAAGGTCTGGTATAAGAACGCCAACCTGAGCTATTCTGTCGGCAAAGTACGCTGGCGTCCATGGGCGGAAGCGGGCGGTCAGATCACAACAAGCTGGACAACATACAACAAGGAACTTCTGATCGTGGAAAAAGAGAACGACGGCAAGCCGTTTGAACTGCATACCACCGCGGCTGACAGAATCGGTTTTCTGAAAAAGTGGCGGAATGTATGGCTGACCTATACTACGATGTTCTTCCTCATGGGGATTCTGTTCCTCTTCCAGACTCCGATTGCTTCTATCGTGTTCGGAGGCCTCGGTCTGCTTTCGCTGATCCCTGTGGTGTTATATCAGGAGCAGATCAGGAAAATAAAGAAAATGGACGATTTACAGGAATAATTTTCACTTTTCATGCAATGAATCCTCTTTTTTTGCGAGATGATAGGTGAAGAGCTCTTACAATATTGGCTGAGGGAGGTGCAAAGATTGGGACGAGCGAATCAAAAGCAGACTGGTCTGCCGGATGACCGGATCGTGGAACTGTACTGGGAACGGTCAGAGTCTGCCATCAGCGAAACCGCAGACAAATACGGCGATTACTGCAACTACATAGCATACAACATCCTTTATAACCGCGAAGATGCCGAAGAAAGTGTAAACGACACCTGGCTTGACGCAT
>JAFQDR010000270.1 GCA_017415945.1 Oscillospiraceae bacterium | reverse complement strand
TTTTTATATGACGGGATGATTCGTCCCGTCACGGTGAACGGATTGTTCACCGTCATACCACCTGCACCGAAACAGTGCGGGTGGATAACTGCTTGCGGCAAACCACCTAGCGTTTCACGAGGTGGTCTCCTGACCGAACATTTCGTTCCATCAGCCTGAGCAAGGGGGCGGTGAATCACCTCCCCCTCGACTACCGAAACAGTAGCTGAGTCGGAGATTCGCCGAGTGAGCTGTCCATGAGACTGAGTCACGTTTCGTTACCCTGTCACCCTCTCCTGCAAGGATATCGTGAAACACGATACCCTTTTATGGAGTCACGTTTTGTTACTCCACAACTCACGCAAGGGAGGAACGCTTCGTTCTGTCCTTTGCAAAGGGGTGCGTGAAACACGCATACCATGCATATATTAGGCTTCATACATCCAGCTGTCGTCGGGCAATGGAGTCTCCTGAGGTTCAGGTTTTTCGAGATTTTTCTCTGCAATCCCGAAGTTGTCACGCTGTATCAGTTCCTCCAGATTCAGCTTTCCTTTAGTCCGACGAACATTCCGAACAGCCTCTTTCCGGTATTCTTTCAGAATCTTTTCGGGAATATCAGTCAGATTTGAAAGTATCATGATAATCATTTCTACCTCAACTGCATATCGGAACAGACCTTTTGATATTTTTGTAAAACCCTTATCCGATGCATCGGCAATGCACTCTGCAAGCTCAGGCACAAGGAGAGTTTGCTTATCCTTAAGCTCACGGCTTGCAAGAAAAAGTCTTAGTGCATCTTCTATCAGAGCAGACCTATTCTCAGCTTTTCCGCTTTTGATATAGGCATCGCATTCCTGCAAAAGTGAATTTGAAATACAGATCCCTGTCCTGATTTTTTTATCCAACCGCATCACCCTCTCTGATAGGCTATTGCTTTTTCAAAACTGATTGTACCATTTATTCTGCGTACTTCATCCACACACATCGCCCGAAGCTTGTCAATCACTTCGTCATCGACATCATTTGACGCAGCAGTTAAGTGTGTAACTGCTCCAAGCTCCACGGCAATCTTGAAGAGCAATCGTGCCAGCCTTTGCTCTGTTCCTGCAATCTCAGCCTTGATCATTCCGTTCAGCACAGGCGCAAGATAACCGATCGCTTCGCCTGTGTTTACGTCAAGATGCCCACAGTAAAAGCGGATTGCATCCTCAACAAATTCACTTTGTGAACGGCAGGCTGTATCCTTAATGTGAGACTCCACAAGCTTTTTGGTCTTTGGATACAACCAGAATGCATATTTTTCTTTGTTCTCCATATTCCCTCCATTTACGTCGTAACACCTCACGACTTGCTTGTTTTTCCGTAGTTTTCGTCCTTATGGGGAACTGCAACACCATAATCGTAACACCTGCCAGTTTTACGACCCTGTTTGCAAACTTCCAGAATTGTCCGTATCTTCGGCGAGCTTTGCTCGTCGATGTGATTGCGTCGGAGGGTTACAACCCCGACGCTTTAACCTGCAATCTTCTCAAACCCCAAATCCACACCGCTTTCGTGGGAATGCCCGTACTCTCAACCGAGACAGCTAACCATTCTCGCGATTTTTAACCGTTTCACCCCGATAATCATCGGGCTTCGTAACTCTCTGTTTATTTATTGGACGTGGGATACCCTGAACAGTTTGCAGACCGTTCAATTCCGACAGTTATCTTAGGATTTGCTCCCATTTCTGCCCAGTCCGTTCTTGACTGCCATTTTACGGTGCATTTCACGCAAATCATTGCTCATTGGTACTCTCGGACTGATTGTCAGAAGTGTTTTCGGAAAACTGAATGTGCATCCTCCGAATTTATCTTCCGATACTTTTCGATACAGATTCGGATGACTTTCACAGCGTTTTTTCAGTTTGTGAATCAGCTTCTGATTGTAGGTGTACACTTCACAATCTGTTTCCGCTTCATTGAATGTGATAATCGTTTCTCTTTCATAATTTGTCAGCATAGAAACTCCTTTCAACATCTGCAGAGAAGAAAAGACCGCATCAACATTAATTGACTTTTCTTTTCAAAAACTAATTGGCTTATATTCTTCTTTCTGCATTAATAAATAACATTCATGTGTTAGCTTCTATTAGTCTTATTTGTATCTGTCTGACGATACAACCCTGTGTCATCACAACACCACCCATGTGCAAATTCATAAGTGTTGCATCTCTGCTTGTGGTTGTAATAGTTATGCTGCACTTTCAGAATTTGCTTTTCCTGTAATGACTTCACAGCCTTTGCAACAGAACTGCGTGAGAGATGACAGTCATTTGCAATGCGGTTGTAACTCGGAAAGCATTTTCCTGTGACGCTGTTTCTGCATTTAAGTAAACAACACAGCACATAGAACTCAATCGGTGACAGCTGCATTTCAAATGCGGTATTGGGAATTTTTACATAGCATTTCATGAATACCTCCTTGTGTTTTTATAGACTTTCTTTGTTTCAAAAGACACGCCACCCCATCCGGGTGACTTCACTGCTGCTAAACGCAGCAGCACTTTCCTTCAAATCGAAGGTGCCGGAAATTCTCTGACAGGATTACTCCTGCCCCCGCCGGCAAAAGGAACGACTTCGGCTGATTGGCGTCCTTACCAATCACATAGGTCCGGGCCTCTTGGACTACTACATCCAAGCCGTTTTTTACGGAAGTACCTTACCCCAACTTTCATTGCCTTACAAAGCCGGCTCTGCCTTGCTGACCTTCGCATATTTTCTCGCTCGCTCTTTCGAGGTCGTGGCGTATGGAGATCTCAGCTGACGGAAGTTCATCCATCATCGGAGTACGACGTACCGAAGTGTTGATATTCAATTTTCAAGGTTCTCAGAAGAGCTTTTTATTTACCCCTCTATATTTCTATGGTAACTTTTTTGGGAATGTCAGGGATAAATTTTTGTTCTTCTGGAAATTTTGTATCCTTGCACAAACTTTGATTTTACTTTGATGCTTTTTGATGAGCGTTTTTTCAGCCTTCATTTATTAGCCGACGAAAACGAGCATTTTACAAGTGCGAGAAAAAAATTTGTAGCCTTGCACAAATCGTGCTATTGTTTCTTGTATGCTTTGATGTTTTCATCCCCCTCTAATACTCTATAGGCAGAAAAAATGCGATTTCACAAAAACAATTTTTTCAAAGCAGAAAATTTCGTAGCACTGCACAGAACTCGAATTCATTTTTTATGCAGATTGCTGCTTGCGCACCCCTCTACTCTATAGGGACTAGGAGAACCGCTTTCATCACCCACTTTCAAATTATTTTTCAAAAAACAAAAAAGCTCCTTTCCTCGTCAAGCGAAGAAGAAGCTCTAAGTTATCGTACGAAACAATCGGGCAAATAAAAAAGCCGCCGAATCAAACAGACGCAATTATCCTGTGGGATAGAACACCAAAGTGTTCACGTCAAGTCTGGTTTCGTACGGCGCTTGGTAGCTCAATCATAGCGACTGTCTCCGCTTGCTCGATTAGAAATCGTTATATTCAATTCATATAGGATTTCTCCTGTGATTTCATTCTAACACACAGAACGGTGGATGTCAATATAAAAAATCAAACTTGTATATAAATTCATTCAACTGCACAGTTTTTACAGAACAAATGTTCGTTTAATTGGCGTGGTGCACAAAAAATCTGCTGGTCTGCATATTGAAGACCTGCAGATTGAGTTAAAACTGTATTGTGTCACAGTTGTTCTGAGCTTGCTTTGCCGAAATCAGTGTATGTTTTACAATCAGAAGTTCCAGAGCAGTTTGAAGTGTTATAATAAAAGTACAGTTGCAAACACCCAAAAATCTGATAGAATAGAAGTAACAAAACAAATTAGACGAGGTGGAGAACATGAACTACAGCAAAGAATTCAAAGAGGAAGCCCTGAAGCTGTCCGACGAGATCGGCGTAAAGAAAGCAGCAGCCCAGCTCGGATTGAAGTATTACACGCTTGCTGACTGGCGCAGCAAACGCAAGGAGCAGCTGAATGCTCCCAGACTTTCCGATGCGGAGCAGCAGCGTCGGATCCGTGAGCTGGAGCGTGAAAATGCCGAACTTCGGCGTGCCAATGACATTCTGAAAGACGCACTCGGTTTTTTCGCAAAAGACCGGAAGAAGTAAAGACCTGTGAACGTCACCTGTCCATCCTGGAATTCAAGGGAATTTACACCGTGAAAGAGATGTGCAGAGTGCTGAAAATCGGCGAATCAGGTTATTACAGATGGCTGAAAAATCGCAATAAACCGACAAAACAGCAGCTTCTTCTGGTCAAAATTAACGTCATTCTTGCTGAACACGAGGACAATGACAACTACGGTGTACGTCGGATGCACACTGAACTTTGGCAGAACAGTGTGCAAGTGAGCATCCGTACAGTATACAGAGCCATGAAAACGGCTGGATTGCTGCATAAAAAGCGCACACCGCATGGCATCACAAAGGCTGATACAGAAATTCAGGAGCAAGAGAATCTGATCAAGCAGAATTTTCATGCGGATGAGCCGCTGAAGAAGTTATTAACAGATATTACAGAGGTTCCCTGCATGGACGGAAAGCTCTATGTTTCGCCGATTATGGACTGTTTCAATGGCGAGATCGTGGCGTTGGAGATGCGTGATAACATGAAGAAAGAGCTGTGTGTGGATACGCTGCAACAGTTGAAAAGTGGCTATGGCAAGCGTGTTTCCGGTGCAATTCTGCACAGCGACCGTGGAAGCCAGTATACAAGCGGCACATTCCGTGAGAAACTGCGGAGCATGGGCATGGTCCAAAATCAAGCGCGACTGGACGGGCATCCTTATTAGCGCATTGATTGACTTGCTCGTTGGTGTGCTGTTCATCATCATCGAAAAGATGATGACATAGCGTGACTGGGTGCGAAGGGTGCAAGCTCCTCACATCTAAATTATAACACGAGCGAGCCGTTTTGTTAAGCGATGAAGAATGCGATTCATTTTCTTGGTATTTTCTTTATCTGTATTGGCATTGCCAAATTCGCGTTTTGGCTTCTGAAAAGCCGAAAAAAGTGAGAAGACTGCGACGTTCTCCGTGCTGTAAAGGGACAGCAGTAAAGGGGACTGCTGATTCCAACGGCAAAAGTCACACCGTGTGACTCCTTGAGATAACCTGAATTCGTGAGGTTGAATGCTTGAAAAAGAGCGGAGCCGCATGGATTCAGGTTTTTCGCTTTGCAGCTTTCACCCGTTTGGTTAGAAATACCCGATACTGGTAAGAAATTTCTCAATAAAAACCGGCTTCGCATGAATTGCAAAGCCGGTTCGTTGTTTAATTGATATGTACGCAAAATGCATGATGTCAATAACTACTGTTATGGACGGAGATAATCAAGGTAACGTCCTACCTGACCAATATATCCGTTCTGATAGTATAACTTGAATATCTTGCCATAGAAGTAGAGACGATTGTCTTTCCAGTAATCATAATCCTTTTTGCCGATGTTTATTTTCTGGAAATAGCTGTCGTACGAAGTGGAATTATTAGGATTCGTTATTTCAATAGTTGCATTGCGCGGGTCAGTATTTCCGTATACACTGCCATTATTAGAGCCGATATTCAGCATAGCCCCTGTGAAAGGAAGATCAATGTGATACAGTGCCGTACAGCCGTCAAATGTAAATTCCTTTATATCCTTGAGCTTGGTTGCAGGAGTCAGATCAAGAGTCTTGACATTCTTGCAGTTGTAGAATGCATAGCGGTCGATAAGTTCAAGCTGTGAGTTTGAACCAGAAAAGCCGAATGTTGTAGTTGTCCAGTTCTCAAATGCATATGAATGTATCTTCTTGACTGTGTTCGGAATGTAGAACTTCTTTATCTTGTAATTATCAGTGCAGGTCCTCCAGCCGTTACCGCCGCCATCACTTATATGAAGAGCATCATAACCGATCTCAGTTACGTTACACCAACGTTCATTGACAGGGTCGTAAACTCTTGAATCAACATACAGGCTTTCCAGCTCTGAATCTATAGAACCGATCCATGCAACACCGCCGATATCGCTCTTTACATAGTAACTGCCGTTGTAGGTGAAACCACCGTCATGTCTCATGCTTCTCCAGCGGCATACAGTTTCCTCATTAGGTAAAACGATACGGAGGTTATTACGGCCGTAGCGTATCTCATTATAGTCGGTGTAATCAACACGGCCGTCAGCGTTTACATCATAGTATGATAACGGTGTGTGATTATCTTTCATAGTCCTGCCGTTTTTCATTACGGTATCTGCGAATATCATAGCATCACCGCTGTCCAGTACGTCGTTGTGGTTAAGGTCACCTGCGATTATTGGACGGGAATAGTTAGCGCCATACGTTCTGAGGTATGATGTATTAACTGTTTTAAGTGAATTATAATCGCCCTTGTATACTGTCGCACTTACACTTTTTCCGTTTTTATCAGCTACCCATATATCCTGAGCGGTAACCTTGCTATAGTATTGCTTACGACCCCATAATATCCTACAATCTTCCAGTTCACCGTTGCACTCTGCAAATGTAACAGTGCTGCCGGAAACATCTGTAATGAAGATGCTGTGCGGCTGGATCTCTTCTCCATGGTTGGTCTGAACTTTAAAATTCAGACGTACGTTATCGCCTACCTTGGGAACATAGCTTGAATCCATATTATTGGTGTAGAATTCAGTAGTGCCCCATATGTCCTTTGCCAGCTTGTAAGCGAATCCGTTGCACTGGCCATTCTTATCGCCTGAGCTGAGCTTTGTCTCACTGCAGCAAAGCTGACCCTTGACCTTTTCGTGGACGTGGTCACATGGAATCCAAGAGTAGGTCTCATCATTGTAGTTTGAAATACCCTTGTGGTTCCAGTATGAATAATTCGGGAATTTCTTCTGCTCACTACTGATCTTTGACTTCCACTGTGAGAGGACTGTGCTGTACATAACCTTTGTCGTTGCTGCATTAGCAGACGGTTCAGTTGTGTAACCGGCAGTTACTGTGCCTGCGATGATCATCATCGACAGTGCGGTTGATGTGATGTGTTTGATTAGTTTCATGTCAATTCCTCCTTAAAAGTAATGTTTGCTATGATGTTTAGCATTTATATTATATAACAATCTGCTAATTTTGTCAATATAAAAGAGTAAATTCCAAAAAAATAATGTGTTGTGCTACAATAGATCTTGGACAAAAAGAGAAAAAGGTTGAGAGATAGACGAAAATCTGTTAGAATAAAGTTACCACACCAAATCCCAAACAGAAAGAAGGTCTATCTCTCATGGATATTAGTATAACACAAGATAT
>JAFQDR010000269.1 GCA_017415945.1 Oscillospiraceae bacterium | reverse complement strand
GATTATTTCTATCTGTGATCTACCATCTACACGTTCTCGTGTCATCATTTCTACCACTGCCTTTCTGCTTCTATTATACCAGAAAAGTCCCCTAATTTACACCTTTTCTTGCAAATTAGGGGGCTTTGTCGACAGTCTGAGCCGCCCTGAAAAGGACGGCTTTTTTGTCGTTTTTTGGAAACCTCATGCAACATATTTCCGTCTTTTCCGTATATAAGGGTGAACGACAAAAACAAAGGAGGTGCTTGTATGGATGACAACGGCATCATCGGCCTGTACTGGGAACGCTCGGAGCGGGCCATTACGGAGACGGCAAACAAATACAACGGCTATTGCTACTCCATCGCATACAACATATTGGCAAGCAAGGAAGACAGCGAGGAGACGGTCAGCGACACTTGGCTGACGGCTTGGAACGTGATCCCGCCCCGTCGTCCCTCTGTGCTTGCGGCATTTTTGGGGAAGATCACCCGACATATTTCCATTGACCGCTGGCGTGTCCGCATGGCACAGAAGCGTGGCGGCGGTGAGGTTGCTGTGGCATTGGACGAGCTGGGAGATTGCGTGTCGGGCGGCATCACCCCCGAGCAGGCAGTGGAGCGCAGGGAGCTGGTCAGCAGCTTTAACCGCTTTCTGGATACCCTGTCCGAAACCGAGCGCAGTGTGTTCCTGTGCCGCTACTGGTATCTGGACACGGTGCCCGCCATTGCTATAAGCTTCGGATTTTCCAAGAGCAAGGTCACGTCCATGCTTCATCGAACAAGGAAAAAACTGCGTGTACATCTGGAAAAGGAGGGCTTGGCATGAACGCAAACGAATTGCTGGACATCATCGGCGACAGCCGCAGCGAGTATATTATGGATGCCCAAGCCCATCGAGGAGGCAGCACGGTAAAACGGCGTGCTCCCGTGAAGCGTGTGCTGCTGATTGCGGCGGTTCTTGCTATGCTGGCGGCGCTGGTGGGCTTTGCGGCCATTGTACTGAATTTGGACAGCTTGATTCTGGGTAACTATGCTTCCGAGAATTACACAGGGGAAACCCAGAAAATGACCTTCCTTTCCATGCAGGGGTACAGCGGTACGGTAAACTATCTGGCCTCTAAGGAGTGGTATGAATTTGACCAAGGCTATGACCCCGACGGCAGCCTGCTGAAACAGGCAGATGCGGCAAATTACTGGGCACCTCCCGCCTATGATGCCTATCTTTGCTATACCGATGAAATGGTGGCCAAGGTGGATGAAATCTGCGAGAAGTACGATTTGAACCTGCTGGGGCCCGTGCATATTTGCGACAGTCCGTGGCCTGTGTTTGATGCGCTGGGCATTCAAAGCATTGTAGACCATGAGGCTGCTGAGCTGCAGGGGGCAGATGGTTATTACTACGAAGACGGCACCTTCCAAGTGTCGGGGGACTTGCTGCTGCGGGGTGAGGATGTACCTTGGAAATACCCTGTGGAGTTCCAGTATCGCTGCGTGAAAAAGACATCCTTTGACAGTGTGTTCATCAATGTATGGGCAGATGTGGAATATGAGCAGTGGGAGTATACCAACGCCAAGGGGGACAAGCTGCTGCTGGTGCTGTCGGAGGAAAATGCACTGATTTTCGGAGACAAAGGAGATGCCTTTGTGACTATGAGCATTCCCACCACCTGCGCAAGTGATGAGGCGCTTGGGCAACAGCAGCTAAGTTCCGCAGCCATGGAAGCCATTGCGGATGCGCTGCTATTGGACTATGAGGCTTCTTTGCAGCCCACTCCGCCCCAAACGGAAATCAGCCTTTACAGCGACTATGCCGATTATATCCATGACTTGCTGGAGCGAGGTGCGGTGCTGACCTATGCCCTTGCGCAGGTGGACGGCATCAATGACGAGGAGCTGATCATTATGGACGGCAGCGGCATCATCCAAGAGGTGCTGTTTATTCGTGACGGCTTCGTGCAGACCATGGCAAGCGGCGGCAATCTGTATCTGTGCGACTACCATGCGCTGAATCCCATTATGGATGTGAACGATCCCGATTATCGGTATATCTACCGTGTGCTGGAGCAGGTGTCCGATGTAGGCGGCGGTGTACAGCAGCACCAGTTTATGTACATCAATGAGGCGGCACAGGGCGTGATTTTGGATGTACTCATGGAATGTGCCGACGGAACCTATGCGCGCAGTGACAACGGCGGTGCGGCGGCTTTCAATTGGGAAACCATTACCCAAGAGGAGTACAATGCTATCATGGGACAGTATGAACGGCTGCCTATGGACAGAGTCTACATCGGGGAATTCTTCGGAGCGCATACTCCCGACTACACCCTGTTTGACACGGTATATCTGCCTATCGCAAGCGGCGAAGTCAAGACCGATTGGGAGTCCTTGCAGAACTTTATCACCGAGCAGGGCTGTGAATGCCGTATGGGGGAAGGCAGCTTCTCCGTCACCGACCCAAAGAATCCCGACAGCCTTCTGTATGGGGATCTGACCACGGAAAACGGCATCATCGAAGCGGCGAACGTTTCTTATCAGCTGGTGCTGGGGGATGCAAGCCGAACTGTGCGCACGCAACTGACGGAAAATCGGGTGGAACATCTGGTGAATGTCAGCTTCTTCCGTGAGGGTGTTCCCGTGGACAGTGTGGAAAAGTTGGAACGCTTCATCAAAGGAATCTTATAATACAAGAAATGCAGCGCACCGCAGACCGGGGGAGAGAATTGCAAGACAAACAGAAAACATCCAAATAGGCTGTTATCTAAACGTTTTCTCTGCCTCCCTTTAATGAGGGAGGCAAAGGGAAATGCCGTTCTTTGATATAAAAACCTCTCGTATTCATCCGAACACGAGAGGTTTGATTTTATTCGCCGCAGCTGCAGCTGCCGCCACAGCCCGAACAGCTTCCGCTGCATCCGCCGGAAGGGCAGCCGATGCAGGCGGCACCGCTCTTTTTCTTCTTGTAGATGTATCGTGCGGCCAAACCGACAACGGCGGCCACAACGGCAATTATGATGATGTCGGTCATGAAATTACTCCTTATTGGTGATGCGGCGGGAGCAAGCAGCCCGCCCTACGATTTTTTACTTGGCTGTTGCCAATTCCTTGTCGGTCTTGCGAATCAGTCCAATGATGACTGCGGCAATGGCAGCCACTGCGATCAGACCGGGCAGGAAGCCGGCACCGAAGCTGCCGGTAGTGATCAGAGTGCCGATCTGGTAGACCAGGAAGGCTACGGTGTAGCCTGTTGCGAACTGCAGTGCCACGCCACCCCAGAACCACTTGCGGTCATTCAGCTCGGCGCGCATAGCACCCAGTGCTGCGAAGCAGGGGGGAGTGAACAGGTTGAACATCAGGTATGCCAGTGCGGCGGCCTTGGTGATGGCCATAACGCCCGCAGCCTCGGCACCCGCGCCTGCCATGAGCTCCAGAGCTTCCGCGTCGATCAGATTTTCCAGACCTACGAAGCAAACTGCCAGAGTGCCTACCACATTTTCCTTGGCGATGAAGCCGGTAACAGCGGCGGCTGCCAGCTGCCAGGATGCTACGCCTACGATGGGAACCAGCACCACAGCAAAGGGATTTGCGATGGATGCCAGAATGGAATCCGCTGCATTTTCCGCAACGGTGAAGCTCCAGGTGAAGGTCTGCATGATCTGTACGGCGGTGTTGCACACCAGAATGATGGTAAATGCCTTGACGATAAATGCCCAACCGCGGGACAGCATATCCATGCATGCGCGCTTCAGGGAGGGCAGCTTATATTCGGGCAGCTCAATGATGAAGTAGGACTTCTTCTTGCTGTTGCCGGTGATCTTGTTTACAAGCAGCGCACCCAGCAGAATCAGCAGGATGCCCGCAAAATACATGAGGGTGCCTACCCAGCCTGCATTCTGGAAGAATGCACCTGCGAACAGGGCGATGACGGGCAGCTTTGCACCGCAGGGCATGAAGGGAGCCAGCATGGCGGTAGCACGGCGTTCACGCTCGTTGCGGATGGTGCGGCAGGCCATAACACCGGGGATGGCACAGCCTGTGCCGATGACAAAGGGAATTACGGATTTGCCGCTGAGGCCTACCTTCTTGAAGATGGGGTCCAGAACAACGGTAGCACGGGCCATATAACCGCAGTCTTCCAGCAGGGAGATCAGGAAGTACATGACCATAACCAGAGGCAGGAAGCCCACAACGGCTACCACACCGCCGATGACACCGTCTACCAGCAGGGCTTGCAGCAGGGGAGAGGCATCGGCGACCAGCTCACCGATCATGCCCTGGAAGCCTTCCAGCCATGCAACCAGTGTGTCAGCCAGCCATACGCCCAAACCCAGACGACCGTCGGACTGAGAGATGTGGAACACAAGGAACATGACCAACGCAAAGATGGGGATGCCCACGATGGGGTGGGTCAGCACTGCGTCGATCTTGTCCTGAAAACCAAATTCATTGGTCTGCACCTTGCGGGTCTCTACCTTGGCAACGATGCTGTTTACGTATGCGTAATGCTTACGGTCGGCGGCCTCCACAGCAGCCTTATCGGTCAGGTCAACGGGCTTGTGCACGAAGGGGGCCTTCTGACCCTTGCCCTTCAAATTCACAGCGGCCATGACCACGTCCTTCAGACCTTCTGCGTTGGTGGATACGGTTTCAATTACGGGGCAGCCCAGAATCTTGCTCAGCTGCTTCACGTCGATGACGGTCTCCTTTTTCTCATTGATGTCGCTCTTGTTCAGCGCCACAACCACAGGGATGCCCAGCTCCATGAGCTGTGTGGTGAAGAACAGGGAGCGGGACAGGTTGGTGGCGTCCACGATGTTGATGATGGCGTCGGGATTTTCGTTTTTGACGTAGCTGCTGGTGATGCTCTCCTCGGAAGTGAAGGGAGACATGGAGTAAGCACCGGGCAGGTCCACGGCGATGAGTTCCTCGCCCTCGTGGTAGCTCCTCTTGATGGGGTGGGCCTTCTT
>JAFQDR010000268.1 GCA_017415945.1 Oscillospiraceae bacterium | reverse complement strand
TGAAGCGGGCGTATCCAAGTTTACCAGCGCCACCGATAATCAGAGAGATAATGATACTGATCACGGCATACACCAGCAGAGCCGCCAATGCTATGCGGAAGAAGTTCAGCACTTCCGGAGAGAAGTATTCATTCAGATTGATACCACTGTTGTTATTATTGCTATTTGATCCACCGCCGCCTCCGCCGGATGCGATCTGGGCACCGATCAGAGATGCCACAAATGCGGTCAGAACAGCGATGAGCCATTTGCCGCGAAGAGCTTCACGGGCGATGTATCGAAAATCTGCAGCGTATTTCATGTTGTCGTTTCCTTTCTGTTAATCAATGTACGAATCAGCCTTATAATCCCTCTTACCACGAGTAGTACGATCAACTGTGTCAGCCACATAAATACTGCCACGATGAACGGATCGAATTCTTCAAAAAAACTGATAAATCCTCTTGCCGGATGTGCAAGGAAATAGTGATTTCCATGGGAACCGAAAATAGCAGAAAGCACATACCAAGACAGTACAAACAGCGGGATGTTGATCCAGGTATGTCTCGGACGGATCCAGTACGCCAGAATCACGGGAAAGAGCAGAAGTCCGCTCCAGAAGATGATTCTACCTGTCGCATCTCTAACGTGCACGGCATACTCAATCAATTCGCCCGATTCGTCATATACGCAATCCCCAAGTGTTCCGGCAACACCGATAAGACCGTCTCCGATAGCAAGACAAACGATTACGGTCAATAATCCAAGAAGAAATGCAAACAAATAACTTTTGGTTTTATTCATGATAGCCTCCGTTAATTCCGCTGCGCATCAATGCAGGCATCAATTACAAGCACTACGGAAAGTGCCGCCACTTCATCCACTCCTGCGCCAAAGGTAATCTCGTATGCATCCCCGAGCGTAAACCATTCTTTCTTCACAGAAGCAATGACAGTATCCCCGTCTACTACTTCGTAGTCGTGATCGAAGAAGTCTCCATGCACTGTCCAACCCGGTCCGTTGACCGTATATTCCGGATGGAAGAAGGTAAATTCCTTGACCACTTCCGCGAATTCTTCATCGCCGCGATAAATCAGATACTTCGGCAGGAATGTGAGAAGTTGCTGTTCTATGTAGGCAAGTTCACGTCCCCCGAGATCGTACAGGTGGAGCTTCTTACCAAAGGTAAGGATCTCACCCTCAACATAATATTTTTCATTGCCGTTTTCATCGTAGATGGAGAACTTATCTCCCCAGGTGAAAATGCGCTGTTTGATGTAAAGTTTCATTCATTACCTCCTTGTACGACGGAGTCATCCTCCACGAGTTCCATAATATCATCCAGTTGGCAGCTCAGCGCCACGCAGATCTTGAGTAAAGAATCTGTCGTAATGCTTCCTCCGTTTGCCATGCGCGTCAACACCACATGACTGATATCCGCAAGCTGGCAGAGATCCTTCTTTTTCATCTTTCTGTCGATGAGTAATTTCCATAACCGATTATAACTGAATGTCATTTCTGATCACCTCAAACAAGTTTCTATAGTATAAGTATAGCATGAATCTGTGAACAGGACAAGAATATGGAACAAATTTAATCAAAAATTAAGAACTTTATGCTTTTCTGCACAAAAATGAGCATTTAACAAAAATCCCCGAGCCTGACTTCCGCCAGACTTCGGGGACTTTTTTCAGTTTTCACCGGATGCGTTTATCACGCCGACATCTTCATCCGTTGGATAGAACTGCAGCGCATCCTGGATGGTTTTGAACGCACCGGCTTCGTTCCAGCTGTTTGCCATCCGCTGCTGTTTGGCGGTCAATGCAGGATACTGTGCCCATGTCTGCTGATGGGTATAGTTAATCCACGCATCCACGATTGCGCCATCCATTTTTTCCATGATGGTATATGCGATGTAGCCGCGCTGGTTTTCACCGTTGTTCGGAAGGGAGAACTCCGCAAAGATGTCTGTGGAAACAGAGCTGCCCCAGAACATGCTGTTCTTTGTGTAGGTTTCGTTTCCGAGCGAGATATACGGCGCTGTATAGGTAGAACCGTCTTTATCGTACAGCACACGACCGGTGCAGTCACTGGCTTTACTCCAACCTTTATTTTCGGTACGATATGCAGGCCAGAGCTGGATGGATTCGGTACCGAAATAACCGGGATCGTGCGCCCAACGGAAGTGATGAATGATCTTCCAGTGCTCACGCTCCGTGGGAAGTTCTACGGCGATACCAGTGATAATAAGTTCCTTCACATCGTAGACGGTCTGACGATGATATCCCGGCTCCATCCATGTGGGAATCGGATCTTCAATATATACCATTTCCTCGTGTCCTTCATTGAACGGATGCTCATATACATCTACCGCAATTCTTGTTGCACCTTTGCAATCGAGAATGTCTTTGTCTGTCATATCATCGAGAATCTCTTTCGGGAATCCGAGGGTAATAAGGTGTTCCTTGATTTCAGCCACCTCCTCATTCTGCGTAACCTCTATCGGCTGCCAATCCATGTGGTATGTACCGCCGAAGATATATGCAAACGCAAGTCCGAGGGCAAGGGATCCCACGATGATACCTGTCAGTACGATATCAGGTACACGAACAGGCGCGGCTTCGATCATATATCCGGCTTCATCCATTTCGCCTGCCAGCTTCCACAGGCTGCGGATGGCGAGAATGTAGACGAGGATGACGATTGCTGCGATAATGATACCGCTGTAGTTGATGCTACCGAGCAGACAAATGATGCCGAACCAGATCATCAGTCCCACGGCACCGCCAGCGTGTTCGGTAAGCCCCGCTTTGCGCTGGACAGTCTTGATGCCTTGCCACAGGCACACAAGCTGGATGAACTGCAGGATCAGATTTCCGATGGTCAGATACCACATCCAGCCCGATTCGTAGAATGTTTGCTGATAAATCGTGGCGTTCAGGATCAGCATCGGGAAATAGTACACACTGCGGATCAGGGTGATTGCATAACAAGCTTTGAAAGGTGTGTTCTCCCGGTGCATCGTGCGGAAGCCGAGAAGCATCAGAATGAATCCGATGGCTGGAAGTATGTAGTTCAGACACCAGAAATTCAGCGTCAGCGAAGACATGGCAAGACCGATGAGCACACGGAGCATGGATTTTTTCCAAGGCGTGACTTCTGCGACGATATCCTCGGGCGGAAGTTCCGACATGGTAGATTCCAGCATGGAGTCGAAATCCTTCTCATTCATAGGATCAAACTTCACTTCCGTCACCTCCCATCATCTTACGCAGTTTCTTCTTGATACGGTACAGTTTTCCTTCCACCGATCGAACCGTCATGCCCATTTCAGCCGCGATCTTATCGGTGGACTGCAGATAATAATATTTTCTGTAAAACAGATTCCTTTCCTTCTGTGAGAGCAGATTGAGCGCACTGCGAAGCTCCCGCTGCCATTCCTCTCTGAGCACAACTTCCTCCGGTGTCGGCTCGGTAGATTCGATTTCATCTTCAATTTCATCCGCCGGGTGTCGGTTCTTTCGGCGGATCATGTTCAGGGCGGTGTTTCGAGTGATCGCCGTCACCCACGCCGCAAACGAGCCTTTATTTTCATCGTATGTATCGAAGTTTTCCCAGATCCGCATGGCTGTTTCCGAAAGGCAGTCTTCGATATCGTGCTTATCTCGCAGAATCGGCTTGATGACATACCGCATCAATGGCCCGTAATGGGTCAGCAGTTCTTCCATGCCTTGCTCATCGTGCGATTCAAGCAGTTCCAGAATTTCGGCTTCCCGCATACGCTCCCTCCTTCTCTAAAAAGTGGTTCTATTCTATTATACACCGCAAATATGAATATCCCACGCATTTTTCCGCAAAAAATTGATTGAAAATTTTATGAAATTCCTGTAAGATATAATAAAGTGGAGCGTCTTATAAGTAGAAGCGGAAGGAGGTGGCAGCGGTATGGAGTTTGAAGAATTATATCAAACATACTTCAGCGATGTATACCGGTACATTTTGAAACTGTCCGGCAGTGAGCACATTGCCGAAGAGATCACGGAAGAAACATTTTATAAAGCACTTCGGAAGATTCACACCTTCCGCGGAGAATGTGATATCCGGATATGGCTTTGCCGGATTGCCAAAAACAGCTACACCTCGTATTTGCGAAAAAACGGTCGGCATATCAGTATTGAAGATGCCGCACTGCAGGACACGGCAGATTCGGAAACTGATCTTGATGAGCAGATTGCTGCACATGACGATGCCGGACAGATCCGTGTACTGCTGCATACACTTCCCGAACCGTACAAGGAAGTATTCATGTGGCGGGTATTTGCTGAACTGAATTTCAAAGAGATCGGGCAGTTATTTGGAAAAAACGATAATTGGGCCTGTGTCACGTATCATCGGGCACGAAATATGATCAGAGAGAAAATGGAGGAAACCGGGCATGAAAAATGAATGCAGCTATGTAAAGGATATACTCCCGTTGTATTATGAAGGAATGGTCAGTGAAGAAACTGCCGAATTTGTTAAAGAGCACCTTACCTCCTGCGAGGAATGCCGCAAAAGATATACGGAAATGCAGTCTGATAATTCGATTGACAACCTCGGGCAAAAAACTTCGGTAGATCAGGCTGAACCGATAAAGAAATTCAAGAGGAAGCAACTGCGAAAAAAGATTGGATTGATCTGCACTGCAGTGGCTCTCACATTAACAGCTCTGCTCATCATCCCTCAGATTCTTCCGGCTTCCATTTCATACGGTGACTCGGAAATATATTCTCAGGAAGATAGAAAAGCGGCTGTTGATCTGATTCTGGATTCCTTCAATTCCTGGAAAGGATGCAAATTGTATTCTGTTTACTTTACCAGTGATGATTTTTGTCAAAGAGAGCTTGACTATTGCAACACACTGGCTCCGGATGGTGTAGAATATACAGAATGTATTGTTTACCGTACCGAATTCCGTTCTCCCATACGTGGAGGCGGCGCATGGAATGCCAATTCACGTTATGACTGGAGCTGGTATCTGGCTCGTGTCGGTGATGGACCATGGGAACTGCTCACCTGGGGAGCACCATAAGAATAACGAATCGCAGTCTCAAACGGGGCTGCGATTTTTCTTTGCAGAAAATTTCATAAAATTTTGGTATAATAGTGTAAGGTTACAAATGAAATCCGGACTATAAGGGTGAAGGACCTTCACAGCATAGAAAGGAGACAGGATATGGAAGACAGCCGGATAATAGAGCTCTACTGGCAAAGATCGGAAAACGCCATTACGGAAACAGATAAGAAATACGGCACGTACTGCAGCACCGTTGCATTTAATATTCTTTTGAATCAGGAAGATGCAGAAGAGTGTGTCAATGACACATGGCTTGGCGCATGGGATGCCATTCCGCCGAATCGCCCGAGCATTCTTCGTGCGTTCCTCGCAAAAATCACCCGCAATCTGTCCATCAAACGACTGGAAAAGAAGTTGGCAGAAAAGCGCGGAGGTATGGCAGAGTTCATTGTTCTCGATGAATTGGAAGAATGTATCGGTGATCAAACGGATGTTGAGGGGATTGTCGAATCTCATGAGCTTGAGGAACTTATCCGACGTTTCGTCCGCTACCTCCCAGAGCGTGACGGCAATATATTTGTTCGACGGTATTTCTTTACCGATTCGGTAGCATCGATCGCCGAGCGCTATCAAATCAGCGAAAATCATGTAATGGTTATCCTGTCGAGGACACGAAAGAAACTGAAAAAAGAATTGATGAAGGAGGGTTTTATCTGTGAATAAAATGGATCTTTTCAAAGCAATCGGCATAGTTGACGATGACATTCTTGAACGAAGTGAAAAAAATTCACCAAAAACAAATCGTAAAACGCCCAAAAAAGCACTTTCTCTGATAGCCGCTATCATGCTCCTTATGATAATAACGGTAAGCGCATATGCGTCATGTAAATATGATTTGGGATTCTATCTTTCGACAAGATTTGGTGGAACAGTGGATATGCTTGATTCCATAACAGCCGTACCCGCGAATGTTGATTATCAATCGACAAATAAAAGTATTGAGTTTTCTGTTGCGGGTATTACGGGCGACCGAAACAATATGTATGTATGGCTGACTCTTACTTTACCCGAATCTGTGTATGAACAGTATGGTAATGATTTTATCATTGGATTTGACGGTCTCAGTATTCAAGGGATAGAAGACTCACACACACGTCCGCATGTATTTATAACAGGAGAAAGTATAGATAATCGGTATGCTTTTGGCGTGTTGATTTCACAAAGCGATGGTGCCACTCTGATCGGCAGAAAGATCAAGCTTCAATTTGAAAATCTCAATATCATGCTTCCCGGGTCAAGTGAATCTATTAAAATTGCAGATGGAAAATGGTCATCAAGTTTGAGCTTGAATGTTCCCGACCTTATGAAAACTTACACTCCCGATATTGCAGGAGCGGTTCTCAAAACGCCGGAAGACCCAAACGAAGCGGAACATGGACACAATCCTATGAGCGATTTTCCTCGAATCAATGAAATTGTTGTGGATAGCTGCAGTGTAAACCTGTCTCCGATGAGTGTTACGGTTCGTTTTGATTATTATGAAGAATTCTCTCATTATTTTGAAGGACCGATTAACATTTCCGTTGTATTGGAAGATGGAACGGAGCATAAGGTCGGAATCCTCAGCTCATACCGTGAATTCAGAAAGAATGAGGGATGTATCAAAGAGATCAATGCGGTTTTTGATGAACCGATCGTAACAAGTGATGCTACGTATATCAAGTACGGGGAGACAATTATTCCATTGAAATAAAACTTTCTGAAATGAAAAATACTCTAATGTTTCTAAGGCTGCCGCCCCAAAACGGCAGTCTTTTTCTTTTGCAAGAAAATTTCATAAAAATATGATATAATTTACCTATCCCCCGCAACCTATCCGCGTTTTTTACGAGATGAATAGTGAAGGCAGGAATACCCGATGCAGGAACTGATTGGATGATTTCTGCGTCTAACACAATATATCGGAGGTGTTCGTATGAAAAAACTGTTGAGTCTTATATGTGCTGTTATGGTGGTATGCTCGCTTGGAGGCTGCCAGCAGGACATGAATGCGGCAAAGCACTCCATCACGATGCATGATGAGGATTGGCTTTTTGAGAAGCTTCCTTCATCAGCAAGGGCTGGCGATACCGTCACAGTAAAAATCTCCAAAGCGTTTGATGTGGGATATATGTTCATGATGAACGGCGAGGAAATCGAGATGGAGGACGATACCGATAAATACTGGCTGTTTACCTTCACGATGCCTGACGAAGATGTGGAGATTGACTTTAACACCTACGACGGCTTCCTGCCGGATATCAACTACGGCAAGCTGATCGAAACCTTCTGGCTGCAGAATCCGGAAGCGGAATATGTACGGATCCGCGAATACTACGGTGAATACGAAAGCGGAGCAATCGTCGCCATGATTGATTGGTGTGATTACACCTCGAATGAATGGAGCCAGGATGTTGCCGGATATGAATTCCGGTA
>JAFQDR010000267.1 GCA_017415945.1 Oscillospiraceae bacterium | reverse complement strand
GCCCATTCCCATACAAACGCACCCATCATCTGTTCATTGTTGTAGATCATATCCCAGTAGTCTGCAATGTCACCGCAGGAGTTGCCCATTGCGTGGGTGTATTCACACATGACGAAAGGACGTTTTTCCTTGGGATTGTCCAGCACTTTCTCGCGGATGGTATCAAACGAAGGATACATCATACTAACCATATCCACAAGCTCGGTGTAGTAGTACTTGGGATCTGCGTTCTGCAGACCTTCATAATGAACAGGTCTTGTGTTGTCGCGGTTCTTGATGTAGTTGGCTCCCTTGAAGAATGCCTTGCCGAAGGAGCTTTCGTTGCCGAGGGACCAGATGATCACGCTGGTACGGTTCTTGTCCCGTTCCACAAGGGCGGTATGTCTGTCCGTGATACCGGGTGCAAAGAATTCGTTTTCCGCGTATTCTTCCCAAAGTGGAACATCGTAACGTCCATCACGGGTGCAGGCACCGTGGGTTTCCAGATCGGCCTCATCCATAACGTAGATGCCGAACTTGTCGCAGAGCAGATAGAATTCGGGGCTGTTCGGATAATGGGAGGTTCTGACTGCGTTGACATTCAGTTCTTTCATCAGATGAATGTCCTTCGCCATGTCTTCGAGACTTACCGTTGCAGCGGTTTCACAGTTGAAATCGTGGCGGTTTACTCCTTTCAGCTTTACCGGAATGCCGTTTACCTTGAACACTTTACCGTCGATCTTCACTTCACGGAAACCAATCTTTTCTTCAATCAGCTCACCGTTTGCGATCAGATGAAGAACATACAGCTTGGGATCCTCCGGTGTCCAGGGCCGAATATTTTCGACACAGATCCCAATGCTGTTGCCGGCTTTTACAACCGCTTCCATATCTGCAATCTTACAGCGGATGTCAACTGCGCTTTCGTTGATGACTGTCAGGAGACCGTTTTTGCCTTCAATCGTGGTTTCCAGCTTGTAATCCGTGATATGATTCTCAGGGCGAGTGAGCAGGTATACATTTCTGAAAATACCCGAGAAGCGGAATTTGTCCTGGCATTCCAGATAGGTGGAAATACACCATTTCAGAACAAGCACATCGAGTGTATTTTCGCCGTTTTCGGCAAGATCAGTGATATCGAATTCGCTGGTTGCATGGGAAATCTGGGAGTAACCCTTGAATTTGCCGTTGATGTACAGATAGAATGCAGAGTCAACGCCTTCAAAATTGAGGTAATACCGTTCGCCTGCCTGCTTTCTCAGATTGAATGTGCGGCGATAATGCCAGCAGGGATTTTCATAAGGCAGGTGCGGGAGCATGACCGGGAAGGGATAGCGGGTGTTCAGATACTGGATATGGTCATAACCGTGCATCTGTACACAGGACGGAACCGGGATTGCTTCATCCAGTTTTTCGTTGATGTCGAAATCATCCACATGAGCGTGCTGGCGAATCTGCCATACGCCGTCGAGCGACATAAAACGGGAGCTGGAGGTACGGTCCTGAATACCGTGCTTAGTGCGAATTACGTCTTTTTCAGCAAACGGTATATAGTAACTTCTGTGCGGTTCTGTGCCTATTCTGGCAAAGCTTTCATATTCTCTCATATTTCATCTCCTCATACATTTCCGTAAACGGTATCAACGTCATCTTGACTCATATTCTTGACAAGAAGGATTTTAGCATTTGCCTGCTCGACTTTCAGTCTGGAAATCAGGAACAGAACTATTGCGCAGATAATAATGGGTGCCCACAGGTAGAGGAAATTCAGCATACCGATTGTACCGGCATTCTGTGCAGCAGCATTTTCAACATAACCGGTGGCATCAAGAAGCCAGCCGCAGATAGCAGTACCGAAAGCACCACCGATTTTGATACCGAGAGAAGAGCAGGAGAACATCATACCGTCAAGATGGTGACCGGTGGTAAGCGTCGTGTACTCGGAGCAGGAAGCAATCAGTGCGTTCATGTCGCCCTGGAGCGGTGCAATACCAACGGTGGATACTGCGGTAAAGGCAAGCATCATCGGGATACTGCCCATAGAGCCGGCAACCATAACACCTACACGTCCGATGATGGCAATGAGATAGCCAAGCATATTCAGCTTGTACATGCCACCCATTTTCTTAATGATCAGGGGAAGTGCAATCAGAGAAACAACCATTGTGACATTGATGGCAAGGGAAAGATCGCTGAAAAGTTCTTCATTGCCGAGAATGTACTTAGCGTAGTAAGTACCGATACCGATAACCGAAGCATAGAGCTGGGTCATAATATAGGTAATGCAGATGATAACGTAGTATTTGTTCTTCAGCAGGAGTTTGAAGGATTTAAAGAATGTGAGCTTGTGTTCTTCTTCGCGTTCCTCCTCCATTCCCTCATCAGCTTCAGGCAGTTCCTTTACAGAGAAGACGGAAATGGTGTTGGTAATCAGACCGAGGATTGCATAAATAATAGCGATGGTTCTCCAGGCAGAAGCGCCGTTGCCGAGCCAGATCACAGCGTGTATCGTAACAGCTTCAATGATGATTTTTGTTGCAAAAGCAAAGATAAAACGGAACGAACCAAGCTGAACTCTTTCGCTGGTGTTCTTGGTGATCAGCGCAGTAAGGGATGCATAGGCAATGTTGTTCGCGGTGAAGAAAACAGCGTTGAGGAGCGTATATGAGATAAAGAAGAAAATGTACTGTGTAGTATCGCCCCAGCTTGTGGGGATCGCAAAGCAGGCGACGAGACAAACCGAGCAGCCAATATAGGGCCAGAGCATCCAGGGACGCGCCTTACCCATCTTTGTGTGGGTCTTATCGATCATTCTGCCAAAGAAAAAATCAGATACACCGTCGAAGATCTTCGATACAGCAATCAGGGTACTGACAATTCCCATACTGAGTCCGACTGTATCGGTCAGATAGATCATCATAAATGCGGTGAGAAGTGCGTACACACAGTTACCCGCAACGTCGCCGGTTCCGTAACCAACCTTGTGATACCATTTTAAATACTTGCGCTGTTCCATGATATACTCCTTGTCTATATGTAAATGAGGTGAGATTTAACTTACAGATATATTATATCATCCTATTAATAGTTGGTCAATAAATAAAATCAATTGCTATATGCATAAAATCACTTTGTTACTCTTGAAAATAGCGGGTTTATGTGGTATAATATATACATAATCACACTATCGGAGGCTGCCATGTACGAGAATGCCATGGATATCAACGTAGCATATGTAGATGATGAGAACCCAAATGTGGAGGATCTTTCCGTCCCCATTAAAATCAATAACTGCGGGTATTATCGCGTACATACGGGACCTGTTATCGAAACACCTCACCCGGAAGGACGAAACGATTATCAGTTGCTGTATATCGCTGCGGGAAAGGGATACTTTTATTTCAAGGGAAGCGAAACGCCGACAGTCGTGACCAAGGGACATATGGTGCTCTTCCGTCCGAAGGAACCGCAGGTCTACAATTATTATGTCGAGGATAAGACCGAAGTCTACTGGGTACACTTTACGGGATGGAAGATCGAGGAGTATTTGGACAGCTATGAACTTCCGAAAGAAGAAAACGTATTTTTTACCGGTATATCACCCGACTATCCGTGGATTTACAACCAGATCATCCGTGAGATGCAGCTTCAGCGTGCCAATTATGATGATATCATCAAGCTGTATCTGCACCATATTCTTCTGACAATCAACCGGTATATTAAAGAAAGCCGTGAGATCAAGAACGATACCATCAACGATATTGAACGTGCGGTCCACTATTTCAATGAGAACTATACTAGACCCATCTCCATCGAACAATACGCCGAAGAACACCTGATGAGTGTCAATTGGTTCATCCACAGCTTCAAGAGTGTCATGAAAGTTCCGCCAATGCAGTACATTACTTCATTGAGAATTGCGGCTGCAAAAGGGTATTTAGAAAACTCAAATAAGCGCATCGCTGAGATTGCGGCTACAGTCGGATATGATAATGCATTATACTTTAGCAGGATTTTTAAAAAGAGAACCGGTATGACTCCATCTGAGTATAAAAAGCGCGATGAAAGTAATAAAGGATAAATAAATGGTTACAAGGAAAAAAGCAGAGAGACGAAACTTATGGTACTTACCTGTAGAGCCTTTAGGGAGACATTTGAAGTGAGCAATATGAATGACTTAATATGACATGAGACTACAAATGGAAAATGCCTGAAGCAACCGTTCATTCAGTTGCTTCGGGCATTATGTTTATTTCTTTCGTTTTAAGATATAAGTAAGAAGAACTCCGGCTGCCTCAACACAGTAAACAATTCCGAAGAATACATTTCGTATTGCAACCGTTTGTCGTGCCTGATCGAGATCATCATAGGTACTTACCGTGATAGGCAGCATATCCTCACCGGTGCCGAAACGGATGGAGCAAACCATTTCATTCCGATCAATATATTCGCACAGGACATTGCCGTTTCTGTCCTCGACAGTTCTGCGGCGTGCTTCCTCTTCGCTGATTTCATTGCCAAACTGGTCAAACCAGGTTTCATCATTTTCGGGAGCAGGCACAGACACAGTTTCGTTGGGCGAGGAATTACTGCCGCTGTAATACCGCTCTTCATACGGAATGTCCTGTTCCATATAGGCAACGAAGCTGTCATAATCCTCGAAAGTGGTTCTCTTCATTATGGAGTACGGCCCCCAGATTGAGGTGGCAACCTCCTGAACAAATGCAGTTACCACCACAAGTGTTACAAGAATGATTGCAAGGTTTTTCTGCAGTTTGTGGTTATAATGATAAGCCTGCGCTTCTTTTTCGCTTAATACATATACACCGTTTCTGATCAGCCATGCATTGACAAACCACAATATCACAGCATAGAGAACGAGGAATGCTGCCATACCGATGGAACCATAGAGAAGCATACCAACAGAGGTGATCCCAAGATAGGCATCCACCAACACAAGCGGGAATGTGAAGCCGACAAACAGTACGGTAAGCCCTACGGAGATTTCGGTGAGTCGGATGGCATTTCTCTTAAATCCGTTCAGCTCGGGCAGATTCTGAAATTCATCTTCATCTACGCTGAACATAGCACGGTTCAGGAAAACGATCTGGCAAACAATGCTCGCTGCAAAGAAGATGGCTCCCAGAAGGAATCCAAGGGATGCACGCAGAAATACCAGGTTGCAGATCAGTGCGGTAAGTAAACCGCCCACGGAGATCCCCATTGCAATATAGGTACGGTTCTTATACTGTGCCATCGCGGACTTCAGCATCCGCTGCAGCTGTTTCTCGGCTTTTGGTGACGGCTCGGATTCTGCCATTGGATCTGCTCGCTGCTCAGGCGATTTGCGCTCACCACGAAGCAGCTCATCGCAGGTCACACCGAAGATCTCGGCAATCACCGGGATCAATGACAGATCCGGGGCACCTTCATCGCACTCCCAGCGGCTGACCGATTTATCGGAAACATTCAGCCGTTCTGCCAGATCCTTTTGCGTCATACCGTTTGCTTTACGCAGTGCGGAGATGAATCCTCCGATTGTTTTCTTTTCCATAAAAGTTCCTCCCGGATGTATTTTGTGTTTTTCACGTCATCATTCTAACATTCTGACGGTGAGAATACCACCCAACAGATGCGGAATCACTCCCGGAATCCGGGAATTTGGGGCAAAAACGCTGTTTTGACTGCTAAAAACCCGAATTTGGGGTTGTATCTTCATGTTTGCGGATGACTTCTCATCCCGGTGGATGCACATCTATTATATCATGGATTTGTTACGTTTTCCACTCTCGGAATATGGGAATCCGCAGGGACAGCAAAAGGACGATGCACACGTCACCGTCCTTTGTTTAAGTTCATATCGACTTACTCAAATAATACCTAATTAAAGCTCCAATCATATTGCCTACAAGCCCGATACCAATAAGCGCGGCGCATACACTGATTACTGTAGGATTCATATCTGAGAAAACAGCAATCGTCAGCGGGATGGCTGAGGTGACACAGAGCGAAACAAACAGAATCTGCACCAGCCATACCTTGTTTGATTTATTCTGAAGTTCTTCTACACGCTTTTCATTTTCGATTCGGACACGATCGGCTTCTGCTTTTCTTGCTGACTCAACACGATACAGGTATTGTATCTGAGATGTCAGTTCCTTAATTTGTGCCTGATCTGTCGATTGTGAGTTCTTTTCATCCAGTATATCCAGCAGCATATCCACGGTGGTACCGAATATCTCTGCAAGCCTGAACAAATTCTCCGTACTCGGTGCGGACTGTCCGG
>JAFQDR010000266.1 GCA_017415945.1 Oscillospiraceae bacterium | reverse complement strand
GGGCTGAAATTTCAGAGGAAGATGGACTGCTGCGGTGCCGGGCACGGCGTTTGCGGGGCTGCCGGATTTTTTTACCCTTTCCCAGCGTAGGGGCAACGGAAAATGCCATGCTGGCGGCCTGCGGCTGTACGGGAGAGACTGTTCTGCGGGGCTGCGCCAAGGAGCCCGAGGTGGTGGAACTGGCGAACTATCTTCGTGCTGCGGGCATGGAGATTACGGGTGAGGGAACGGATACCATGCGGATCTTGCCACAAAAGCCCGTGGGTAAAGTCGTTCATCGTGTTTTGCCCGACCGCATTGCCGCGGCTATGCTCCTATGTGCAGGGGCTGCCTGCGGCGGAGAATTAGAATTGGAGAAAATTGTTGCATCTCATTTACAACCTGTACTTGACGTATTGAGCGAAATGGGGTGTAATATAAAAATATATGAACACGGCTTGTCCCTGTCATCCAACGGACAGCTGTGGGCACCGAGCCGACCGATTGTCACGGGACCGTATCCCGCATTTCCAACGGATGCGCTGCCTTTTGTTATGGCTGCAAGCCTGCGGGCGGATTCCGTGACTGTATTTCGGGAGCGGGTGTTTGGCGGCAACCTCACCCGCGGAAAAGTACTTCGCCGATTTGGAGGCGATGTGAGTCTCACCGATGACTGCGCTGCTGTGGTCAGCGGGGTGGGAAAGCTCCGCGGAGCTGCGGTATGTGCTCGGGATGCTTTGGACGGCGGAGCCATGCTCATTGCCGCTTTGCAGGCGGATGGAGAAACCACTATAGTGGATCACCGGTGCATAGGGGGAAGCTTTGCGTTTTTGGATGCTGTCCTCCGACAGCTGGGGGCAGAGTTGGAATTTACTCAATAGAATCCGAAAGGAAGAATCATTACTATGGAAAATAAACGCCGCAGTCGCAGAAGACAGCTGAATGCAAGTGCATGGTTTGGTCCCATGTCCTTTATTTTGGTGTGTATTTCTGTTGTTGTTGCAATGAGTATTTTCTTCCGTGTCAGCACGGTTGAGGTGGAAGGAAATCAAGACTATACCGATGAAGAGATCGTTGCAGCCACGGGCATTGACGCAGGTGATAACCTGTTCTTCTTGAACAGAATCGGTGCGGTCAGTCGTATGATGGCCCGTCTGCCTTATATTCAGGAGGCAACGGTTTCCCGTGTGCTTCCCGACAAGGTCGTGATCAATGTCAGAGAGAGCAATGCCATTGCCACGGTCCAAAGCGAAACCTCCGCATGGATGATCGACCGCAACTGCAAGATGATGACAGCGGTAACGGAATCGGAGGCAATGGGCCTGATTCCCGTAACAGGCATTACAGCGGTGCTGCCCAACGTAGGTGATCCCATCCAGCCCAAGGAAGGGGATGATGGAAAGATCGAGTACCTCAGCGAGATCTTGCTGGAAATCGAGGTGCGTGGTCTGCAGAGCCGTATCAGCGAGATCGACTTCACCGACCCCGACAATCCCTCTTTGTTTTTTGATGATCGATTTGAAGTGAAGCTGGGGGCAAGGGACGACACCATCCGTAAATTTGGGCTGTTTTTAAGTGCCTCCCAGCAGCTTGCCTCCGGCGACATGGGCGTGATCGATCTGTCCATAGACGATAAGGCGCATTTTATTCAGCACTGATTTTTCAAATATTCTCGAAAGTTTATTTTTTGGAGGTGTTTGGAACAAAATGACTTCATTTTGTTTAAACTTTTGACGATTTTAGTGAAAACCATTGACCGATGGGGAAAAATAGAATAAACTACTACCGTGTTAAGTTGTCACTGTTTAGGCAATTATAACGGTAAACTCATGTGCGGACGGCACACTCACATAAAGCAAAAATATACAGGGAGGCATATCGATGTCCATTACAGCAGATACCAATTACGATAACGTAGTCGTTCTCAAGGTGGTCGGCGTTGGCGGCGCAGGCAACAACGTAGTAAACCGCATGGCAAAAGGCGGCACCACCGGTGTAGAATTTGTTTCCATCAATACCGATAAGCAGGCACTTGCAAAGTCCGGTGCAGACCAGACCATCCAGATCGGCGAAAAGCTGACCCACGGTCAGGGTGCGGGCTCCAACCCCGAAATCGGCAGAAAGAGCGCAGAGGAAAGCCGCAATGAGATCGCAAGATCCATTGAGGATGCAGACATGGTCTTTATTACCGCAGGTATGGGCGGCGGCACCGGCACCGGCGCAGCACCCATCATTGCAGAGGTTGCACAGGAAGCAGGAAAGCTGACTGTTGGCGTTGTGACCAAGCCCTTTAAGTTCGAAGGCAAGCGCCGTATGGATCAGGCTCTGGCAGGCATCGATCAGCTCATGGGCAAGGTAGACTCTCTGCTGATCATCCCCAATGACCGTCTGAAGTACGCCACCGATCAGAAGATCACTCTGGCAAACGCTTTCGAAATTGCTGACGACGTTCTGCGTCAGGCTGTTACCAGCATTTCCGACCTGATCACCAATACCGGCTTCATTAACCTGGACTTTGCTGACGTTGCTACCATTATGCGCGGCGCAGGTCTGGCACACATGGGTGTGGGCTATGCCATCGGCAAGGGCAAGGCAGAGGAAGCAGCCAGAATGGCAGTTTCCAGCCCTCTGCTGGAAACCTCCATCAATGGTGCACGCGGCGTTCTCATCAACATCACCGGCTCCGACGATATGGGTCTGGAGGATGTGGAAGCAGCTGCAAATCTGGTGCAGGAAGCAGCACATCCCGAAGCCAATATCATTTTCGGTACTACCTTCGACAACAGTCTGGAGGATCAGATCCGTGTAACCGTTATTGCAACCGGCTTCGAAGAACCCAAGGCAGAACCCGTTCCCGTTGCGGAAGCTAAGCCCGTGGAACGCAGCTCCGGCCTGTTCTCCGCAGCAGCTGCACAGCGCGAGGCAGAGCCTGTTGCGGCTCCCGCAGCGCCTGTTTCCGGCGGCGATGATCCCTTCGACAGCATTTTCAAAATTTTTAACACCAAGTAATTCATAATAATTTCCTATGTCCCGGCTCCGATTTCTGTTGGAGTCGGGATTTTTATGAAAAAATTTTCAAAATGTTGTGGTTAGGGTGAAACAAATCATCCATAGGTTGCGTCTATATGAACAGAACGTGAACAATACCATTTGTTACAAAAGATTACAAAAAGTTACTGGACAAATCACGCATTATACTGTATAATGATTCCACAATATGGTATATTGTCCCTGTGGCAGACAGGGTATTGATATCGACTTACGAAGAATGTAAGGAGGAAGTTTGTATGAAAAAACGTATTTTGAGTATGCTGATGGTTCTGGTTATGCTGGTGAGCCTTTTCGCCATCCCCGCACTTGCGGCCGACGGCGAAGATAACAACGGCAGCCAGACCGAAAATCAGGAACAGCCCGTTGTTACTCCCGAGGTAACACCCGAGGTTACCCCCGAAGTGCCTGAGGTCACTCCCGACGTGCCTGTTGAACCCGAATGCACCCATGCCCAGCTGGCATGGAAGGCAGAGGGCACAAAGTGCTGGCAGTACTGCACCGCTGAGGGCTGTGACTATACCGTTAATATCGGCTCTCACGAAGATTCCGGTGACGCTGACTACAGCTGCGACCGCTGCGGCGCTCACATCCACAGCATGACCGCTATGGCGTATGACGCAGGTCAGCACTGGTCTGTCTGTGCCGATCCCGCCTGCCCCGAAGCAGCTGCAGGTGACAAGGCACCTCATAGCTGGACTTTGGATGAAACCAATACCGATACTACCTTCACCAAGTATGTTTGTGCCTGCGGTGCTGTAAAGACCGAGCACGTTCATAAGTGGGCAGAGGCTTGGAAGTACAATGATACTCACCACTGGCATGACTGCGAAAACGCAGGCTGCGCTGCGGATGACGCTTCCAAGGACGGCTACGGCGAACACAGCTGGACCAAGGACGAACAGAAGAGCACTGCTACCAATCATGTTTATGTCTGTGCCTGCGGCAAGACCAAGAGCGAGCACGTGCATGTATGGAGCACCACCTACAGAACTGACAGCAACCAGCACTGGTTTGAGTGCACCGACGAGTCCTGCACTTCTGTCAGCGGCGTTGAAAAGCACTATGACTACAACGGCGATAACAATTGTGATAAGGCAGGCTGTGCTGCAAATATGCAGGCTACCGTTCTGTCCACCATGACCATTACCGGTGTGACCGCTCCTGTTGACGGCGCCAAGGTAGATTTCGGTGTCAGTGTTTCCGAATCCGTTTACGGTGCTCCCACTGTCAGCTGGAAGAGAATGACCAAGATCAATGGCAGCGACGCTAAGAATCTGACTGCTGACAATACCTACTGCGCAGGCTGCATGTACGAGCTGGAAATTTGGATCCCCTACAACCGCAATGACCCCGTTGCCACCGATATTAACATCACCGTGGACGGCGCAAAGGTTCCTTACTACACCACTCTGAATGCTTATGTTAACGCAAGAAACACCTTTGAAGGCATCAATCCCGTTTACAGAGCCCACTTCGATACCAAGAACGGTGTTCCCACCATGGTCATCAATGTTCTGTACGGCAAGACTGCAGGCAGCCATGCTCACGTATACGGCGCGAACTGGGTCTCCTCCGCTGAAAAGCACTACTACATCTGCGTAGGCTGCGATGCTGTGAAGGATACCGCAAAGCACGTGGATAAGGATAACACCGGTCTGTGTGATGTCTGTAACTATGAGATGGGCAAGACCGGCTCCGCTGCACATACCTGCAGCTACGGCAGTGACTGGGTAGAGGATGCTACCTCCCACTGGAAGCAGTGCACTGTCTGCGGCAATAAGGTACAGGCTGCCAAGCATGCTGACCTGAACAACACCGGCAAGTGCGATGTTTGCGGTTATGTGATGACCGCCGCCTCCGGCCATACCCACAGCTACGCATCCGACTGGACCGAAACCTTTGCTCAGCATTACAAGCTGTGCTCCTGCGGTGCTAAGTCCGAGATCGCTGCACACTTTGACAACAACAAGAGCGGCAAGTGCGATGTCTGCGGCTATGTAATGACCGCTGCATCCACCGGCAGCAACGTTCCCGCTACCGGTGACAATAATGCTCCCATGCTGTGGCTGGCTGCTATGCTGGTGTCCGCACTGGGTCTGTTCGGCACTGTTGTTGTTTCCAAGAAGCGCAGAACCGAATAAAACACCACTATACATCAAAAAGCTGACGGAATTTCCGTCAGCTTTTTTTTAGTGGTTTTATAAGGCGGAATGTTCAATTTGTAGAATGTGCCATTTTTTTCACAGGCATATTGCCCGCTGAATCGAATCATGGTATAATTAGCCCTGATTTTGGTATAAAAATTATGGTTTGATTTGATTTCGGAGGATTATGATATGAAATCTGCAGTTCGCCGTATCGGCGTGCTTACCAGCGGCGGGGATGCACCGGGCATGAATGCCGCTATTCGTGCGGTTGTGAGAACCGCTATGCATTTGGGCATCGAGTGCATCGGGATCCGCCGCGGTTATCACGGGCTGATCAACGGTGACTTTACAAAGCTGGACTTTGAAAGCGTCAGCGATATTTCCCGTCGCGGGGGAACCATGCTGTATTCCGCGCGGAGCAAGGAGTTTATGACGGAAGAAGGCCAGCAAAAGGCTCTGGCTACCTGTAAGCTGCTGGGCTTGGATGCCCTTGTGGGCATCGGCGGTGACGGCACCTTTAAGGGCCTGCTGAGTCTGGCCAATAAGGGGATCTCCGTTGTTGGCATTCCCGCTACTATCGATAACGACATTGACTGCTCCACCTATACCATCGGTTATGATACCGCCTGCAACACCGCGCTTGAGCTGATCGACCGCTTGAGAGACACCATGAAGTCCCACGAACGCTGCTCCGTTGTTGAGGTCATGGGCCGTCATGCGGGCCATCTGGCTATGTCCGTCGGCATCTCCTGCGGCGCTACCGTGGTGGTTACCCCCGAGGAAGACTTGGATTATATGCGGGATATCATTGAACCCATCCGCCGTGCCCGTTTGGCGGGACGTACCCATTTTATGGTGATCGTTGCGGAAGGTGTTAAGGGCGGTGCCTATGAGATTGCCAAGTGCATTAAGGACGAGACTGCTCTGGATACCCGTGTGACCATTCTGGGGCATGTGCAGCGAGGCGGACAGCCCACAGCCAGAGACCGTATCAATGCCACCTATCTGGGGCATGAGGCTGTGATGCTGCTGGCGGAAGGCAAGAGCTGCCGTGTGGTTGCGCTGGATGGCGACAGTGTTGTGGATTATGATATCAATGACGCACTTTCCATGCATAAGGGCTTGGAACAGTACGGTCTGCAGGTTATGGAAAACATGACAGGCATCTAATAGAATTTTGTATCACGTGCTCCGACTTCGGTCGGGGCGCGTTTTTTACACAAAAAATTAACAATGTGCTTACGGTTTCTGTTGTGTCTTATTTGAAATTTTAATATAATGAGTGTAAGAAAAAGACACACGGTAAAGGGGCTTCTCTTTGCCGATGGAGGCTGCATATGAACGGAAAAAAGAACGGTGGGCTGACAAAATGGTTTGCCACACTGGTTGTGGATAAGCGAAATTTGATCTTGGTTTTGTACGTATTCGCCCTGATTTTCAGCGTGATCGCTATGGGATGGGTGGAAGTAGAAAGTGATGTTACCAAATATTTGGCTGAGGATACGGAAACGCGGCAGGGCATCGATGCCATGAACGCCAATTTCGTTATGAACTCCACAGCCCGCGTAATGGTCTGCAACGTGACCTTTGAACGGGCTGAGGAAATCGGAGACTTCCTTATTGGCTTGGATGGGGTACAGCAGGTGACCTTTGACAAGACGGAAAAGCACTATAAGGATGCCTGCGCTCTGTTCGATCTGGCGTTTTTGGAGGGGGACCATGCGGAGAGCTCCCTGTCTGCCATTGCACAAATTGAGGAAGCTCTGGCGGACTATGACCTGTACATAGATACCACCATCGGCTATGACGACAATGCTATGCTGCGTGAGGAAATGTCCGTGATCGCGGTGATCGCGGCGATCATCATTGTCATCGTTATGAGCCTGACCTCCCGTGCATATGCGGAGGTGCCCATTATGCTGGTGACCTTCGGTGCTGCTGCGCTGATGAATATGGGTACCAATTTCATCTTCGGGAGAATCAGCTTTATTTCCGACTCCGTGGGTGCCTTGCTGCAGCTGGCCCTTGCCATTGACTATGCGGTGATCTTGTGCCACCGCTTTATGGATGCGCGGGAGACTCTGAATGCCAGAGATGCTGCCATCCATGCTTTGACCAAGGCTATTCCCGAAATCAGCGCATCCTCTCTGACCACCGTAGGCGGTCTGCTGGCCCTTGCCTTTATGAAGTTTGGTGTAGGCAAGGATCTGTCTATGGTTTTGATCAAGGCGATTCTGCTGAGCCTGCTGTCTGTGTTTACGCTGATGCCCGGGCTGCTGGTGACCTTTTCCTTTGCCATTGAAAAAACCACCCACAAAAAACTGCTGCCCGATGTATCGTGGCTGGGGACATTTGCGGTCAAAAGTCGCAAAATCGTACCGCCCTTGTTTATTATTGTTGTGGTTGCGGCCTTTTTCGTATCGGGAAACTGTCCCTTTACCTTTAGCATCAATGATTTGAAAACCGCCAAAATGACCGACCGTCAGGTGGCATATTTTGAAATTAAAGAGACCTTTGGGAACAACAATATGATCGCCTTGCTGGTTCCCGCGGGAAACTATGAGGCGGAGGCACTGGTTGCCGAGGAACTGGCAGCCTTGCCTGCAGTGGAAAGCATCACAGGGCTGTCTGCCATTGAGGCCATGGAGGGCTACGCCTTGACCGATGCCCTGTCTCCGCGCGATTTTGCGGAGATGGTGGGACTGGATTACGAGGTGGTGGAGATGCTGTACAGCGTTTATGCGGTGGAGCACAGCCAGCTGGGTGCCATTATCAGCGGTGTGGATGAGTTCCGTATTCCCATGTTTGACTTGTTCATGTTTTTGAAGGACATGATGGATGACCAGAACATTGTATTGGACATGGAAGGGGAAATGGACGTTGCGGGCATGCTGGATCAGCTTGCCGCTGCCAAGGAGCAGCTCCAAAGCGAACACTACAGCCGCATGGTCATGTATATCAATCTGCCTGAAGAAAGCGACGAGACCTTTGCTTTCCTGTCCCAAGTGCGAGAGGTCGTAGGGCAGTATTATGAAGGGGATTATTATTTGGTCGGCAACTCCACCAACTCCCGTGACCTGTCCGACGCATTTGTCACGGATAACATGATGATCTCTCTGCTGTCGGCATTGTTTGTGGTGCTGGTGGTACTGTTTACCTTCCAGTCTGTGGGTCTGCCGCTGCTGTTGATCCTGGTCATTCAAGGTGCGATTTGGATCAACTTCTCCGTTCCCACCATTACGGGACAGCCTTTGTTCTTCTTGGGCTATCTCATTGTCAGTGCGGTACAGATGGGCGCCAACATCGACTATGCCATTGTTATTTCCAGCCACTATCAGGAATTGAAGGCCCATATGCACCATAAGGAAGCCATCATCCATGCGTTGAATAATTCCTTTGCCACGGTGCTCACATCGGGAACCATGCTGACCTCCGCGGGTTTGCTGATCGGGTTCCTGTCCGCCCAGCCCTCTGTATCCACCATGGGCATTTGCATTGGGCGCGGTACCTTTATTTCCATGCTGCTGGTGTTGTTTGTGCTGCCTGCATTTTTGGTGCTTGGTGACTCCATCATTGATCGCACAAGCTTCCAAATCAAGACCGGTGAGCCCCGTGCCAGAACGGCAAACGGCACCATGCGTGTGCAGGGGCATTTGCGTGGCTATATTTCCGGTATGGTGGATGCGGACTTCGACGGCGTGCTGCACGGTCAGCTGAATGCATCCGTGTCCACAGAAGGACAAATCACGGTGGAAGGAGAGAGGGAAGATGCGTAAACGAATATTCGGTCTGCTACTTTGCCTGCTTCTGTCTGTGACATCGGCATTTCCTGCTTGTGCCGCCAATCAAAAGACGGCGGAAAAGGAACCCCTTACCATTTCCACTCCCGAGGAACTGCAGCAGCTTGCAGAGCAGTGCCGCTTGGACACATACAGTGTGGGCTTGTCTGTGGTCTTGACCGAGGACATCGATCTGAGCGGTACGGACTTTTCTCCCATCCCCGTATTTGCGGGCAGCTTTGACGGCGGCGGGCATCGCATCACAGGTCTGCACCTGCGGGAGGAAGGCTCCGTTTATGGCCTGTTCCGCTATTTGACGGATAGCGCTGTGGTCAGTGAACTGACTGTGGAAGCGGAGATCGTTCCCGATGGGAGCCGCAGTACCGTAGGCGGTATAGCGGGCAGCAGCGCAGGCACCATCATGAACTGTGTTGTACAGGGGACGATCAGCGGCAACAGCAGTGTCGGCGGCATCGTCGGGGTGAATACGGTGACGGGCATTGTGGAAAGCTGTACCGTCAATGCCGCAGTTTCGGGCCTGCACTTCGCAGGTGGCATTTGCGGCACTAATATGGGTGTGGTGCGAGGATGCAGCAATTACGGAGAAGTAAATGCCACATCCGAGGAAAACACTGTGGAAATTTCCGATATTACCATTGAGTCTTTGACCAACTCCGATTCCGCAGGGACTGCGACGGATATCGGCGGCATAGCGGGCCGCAGCAGCGGTGTTATTCGCAGCTGCACCAATTACGGTACCATCGGCTATCGGCAAATGGGCTATAACGTAGGCGGTATTGCGGGCACCCAGTCGGGCTATGTGGCAGATTGCGTGAACCGCGGGGATGTCAGCGGCCGCAAGGAGGTTGGGGGCATTGTGGGGCAAATGGAGCCCTTGTCCAAAATCAAGTACAGTCGGGATGCATTGCAGATCCTGCAGGGACAGCTGAACACCCTGTCGGGGCTGACCAATCGCGCTGCGGGGAATGCGGAAAGCGGTTCGGCCGCTGTGGAAGAAAAAATCGGTCAGCTGCGGGAGCAGACAGACACTGCCAAGGAAGCGGTAAAGGTGCTGCTGCCCGGTGGCGGCGATGACTTTGATGCCATGGTGGCTGCGCAAAATGCATTGGCGGAGTCACTTGGCAGTATGCCCGAAACCATGAAGGCCATCACGGGCTCCGCTAAGGATACCTCCAAGACATTGACCAATGATCTAAAGGCCATTTCGGAGCAGATCACTTCCATGGGCAGCACTTTAAATGCAGCATCCCAGGCGCTGGGCACTACGTTTCGGGATGTATCCGATTCCGATAAGGAAGGCGAAACAGGCGGTAAGGTACAGCACTGTGTAAACCATGGTGCGGTTCTCGGTGACCGTAATGTGGGCGGCATCAGCGGTGCTATGGCATTGGAAAATGATTTGAACCCCGAGGATGACTGGCAGGTCAGCGGTGAAAGCTCCATGAACGTTTCCACTGAGCTGAGGGCTGTACTGGTGGATTGCGAAAACCGAGGAACTGTTACCCTAAACAAGGAAAACGGCGGCGGTATCGTAGGCTGGCAGTATTTGGGGCTTGTGAAGAACAGCCTCAATGCGGGAAATATTACAGGCGGTGCTGACTATGTGGGCGGTATCGTCGGGCGCAGCAGCGGCTATGTTCGCGGCAACAGCGCCAAATGCTCCGTCAGCGGCAACAGCTATGTGGGTGGCATCGGCGGCTATGGGGAAATCCTAACGGAGTGCCGAAGCGTTGTAATGCTTTCGGGCAGCGGTGAATGCATCGGTGCTGTACTGGGGCAGTCTGCTGCTTCGGTAATGGAGACGGATGCCATTTCCGAAAACTACTACATGGTCATCGATACGGACTATGGTGCCATTGACGGGATCAGCTATGGGGGCAAAGCAGAGTCCAAAAACCATGAGTCCTTCTTGGAGCTTGACGCTATTCCCGATCCGCTGCGGTCTGTGACGGTTCGCTTTGTCTATGAAAACGGCAGAGTAAAGGAAATCGAGCTGCCTCTGGGTGCGGCACTGACAGAGGATATGATCCCCGCAGTCCCCGAAAAAGCGGGCTACGGCGGCTATTGGGCGGGCCTCGCGGAAGCGGATACCCAACAGGTGCTGTTTGATCTGGAATTTGTATTGACCTATATCAGTGACAATACGGTATTGGAAAGCGAAGCGGTGCGGGAGAACGGAAAGCCCGTGGTTCTGGTACAGGGGAACTTTACTCCTCATGCCCTTGTGGCTGCGGAAGCCTGTGAGGAACGTCCCAAGGCGAAGGCTTATCAGACTGTTTATGAAGTGTGGTCGGTGATGGTCTCTGAGCCCGAAGCCATGACCGCTGTGCGATACAGCATTTCCGAAAACTGCACACCCGAACGCATGGAGATTCTTGTGCGGGATGATGCGGGCAATTGGCGTACGGCTGAACACCACATTTCCGGAAGCTATGCGGTGTTTGACTTCGGTTCCCACGATACTGCTTTTGCGGTGCTGGTATGGCCCGACATAATGCCTGTGCTCGGTGTGCTGCTGATTGGCGCTGTGCTGCTTCTTTGGCAGAAACGGAAAGCCAAATAAACCGTAAGAAATAACCGATGGTGCATTTGCACTGTCGGTTATTTTGCTATGAAAGCTATAGGAGCTTGACAGCAGAAGGGTTGCTGCTTATAATAACTGCATAGGGCTGACATCAAAGTATATCTCCATGCCGAAGTGTGGAACGGCAGTCCTTATCCATATTGCTGAATGATACCATGTAGGTCGCTGTTTTTGCCCGAAGGCAGAAATGGTGGCTTTTTGTTTTTTACGGAAGGAATAAATCTATGTACAGAAAAGCAATTCAAAACCTGACGATCTCTGCTATGTTGTTTGCAATGGCACTGGTGCTTCCGTTCTTTACGGGGCAGATTCCGCAAATCGGAAGTATGCTGCTGCCTATGCACATCCCCGTATTTCTGTGTGGCTTGCTCTGCGGCCGGAAGTACGGAGCTATGGTGGGGTTGTTGGTGCCCGTGGTTCGATCCTTCCTGTTCGGGATGCCGCCTATGTTTCCCACAGCTGCAGCCATGGCATTTGAACTGGCCACATACGGTGCGGTTGCGGGCTTTGTGTACTTCCGCGCAGGTTATTTCTGCATGAAGTCCTTATATAAATCTATGCTGACTGCCATGATTGCAGGCCGTGCGGTATGGGCAGCTGTGATGATGGTGCTCATGGGCGTCAGCGGCGGTGCGTTTACCTTTGAAATGTTCATGACAGGTGCGTTCCTGAACGCGATTCCGGGGATTGCGGCACAGCTGGTGCTGATTCCCGCAATTATGGCAGCGCTTGGAAAAACAAAGCTGATTGCATTTGGCATGGTGGAGGCTGCGTGAGCTATGACAGTATTTCAAGATTGTTTGCGTCAGCAGTTGATTGACCATCCAAGTATGCTGCCGCAAGATGTGGTGAAGCTGTGTTATCAAGCTGCCTGTGGTGCGGAGCATTTGCTGGGAGATCTCGGCGGTGCAAAGGCATACTTGGAGGAAGAGCTTGCTTCGGTTCCCGAACGGGAGGAGCCTTTGTTTGAGCAGATCTCCGCAGAAGTTTGCCGCGTGAATCTGGGTGCGTGGAAACGAACGGGAATGCCCTCCCGGTGGCTGTTTCGAATGTTTACGGCCACTGTATTTCAAACAGACGGAAAGCGGAAGTTGTCTGCATATTTGGATGTAGCGGAGAAGGTTCTGCAGGAGGCTAACTTTGATATGGACGCGTGGCGAACCTATCTAACCGACTACAAGGAACAGGGAATGCCTGCGGTGCGGCATACGGAGCAGTATCGCGAAGCGGAACGGCCCGCCTATCGCATTGTTGGAACACGGTATCTGATGCTGCTTCCAAAAGGAAATGAGCTGTGTAGTGCACAACACAAGCAATAGAAATCGTCCTCAACTTAGAGCAATCTGAGTTGAGGACTTTTGGTGCAAAAATACTTGCGATCGGTTTTGAGAATTATAATTACACTCTTGCGTTTTGCGGAGAACAGGAGTAAAATAGACACACAAACAAATACAGGGGAGCTCGTGAGGCGGGCTGAGAGGAAGTAAGCAAACTTCGACCCTTTAAACCTGATGCGGATAATGCCGCCGTAGGAAGTGATAAGCAGAGCTTTTTACAGGAGGCACCGAACAGGTTGTCTTCTGTTTTTGTTTTACAACTGAAAATGCAGGGGAGCTTGTTACAACAGGCTGAGAGGAAGGAGAAACCTTCGACCCTTATACCTGATGTGGATAATGCCGCCGTAGGAAACATGCTTGCTCTGATACAGGAGGATACCACAAAAGGTATTCTCCTGTTTTTGTTCTTTGAGAAAGGAGGAAACGAGATCCACAGATGTGGCGGACTGAGGGGGAGCGCCCTGAGTCTTGTAATTCAGCGATGGGAAGCCGTGTTCCGGCGTGAGAGGATGCCAATAAGCATCGACCGAACTTCCATGCAGTGCTTTATGGAATCACTGCGTCTATTTTTGGAAGCGTCGCTGATGACAGCCGTTTCCTGAACCACTCAAAGGAGAGAATTTACAATGAATAAGAAATTGAATATCAAGAAGATGATTTTGTGTTCCATCTTCGCAAGCATGGCCCTTGTGTTAAACACCTTTGTGTATTTTCCTGCGATGGCACCGTTTCAGCATTTTGTGGATGTGATCGCCGCTGTGTTTTTGGGGCCATGGTGGGCTTGCCTCAGTGCGTTTTTATGCGGTGTGATGCGCATGATGACAGGCAGAACCATTCAGGCGGTCACAGGTGCGATTTTTGGACCCATCTTGGGTGGGCTGCTATGGCAGAAAACCAAAAATGTTTATCTGGTTTGTGTGGGTGAGGTCATCGGTACCGGCGTTTTGGGCGCATTGGCCTCTTATCCTCTGATGAAAATGTTTTACGGTCTGGATGTGCAAAATCCTCTGTACTATATTCCGTTCTACACACCTTCGGCGGTTGTCGGGGGGGTCATGGGCGTTATGGTTTTGCTGGTTTTGCAACGCGCTAAGGTACTGGAACGATTTTTAGCGGAAATGGAGCGATGAGAATGACTTTCAATCATAGCTTGACTGCGGTGCGGCAGAGAAAGCCCTTGGTGCAGTGCATCACCAATTTTGTTACTGTCAATGACTGCGCCAATATCATTCTGGCTGCAGGAGGGAGCCCCACAATGGCAAGTCACCCTCTGGAAGTGGAAGATGCGGTCTGCAGCGTGCAGGCATTGGTGTGCAATATGGGGGCAATTGACAAGGTAGATTCCATGATTTTGGCAGGGAAGGCTGCAAATCGTTTGGGGATTCCTGTTGTCCTTGATCCCGTTGGAGCAGGGGGAACACAGCTTCGGAGAGATGCTGTCAAGCGATTGCTGGACGAGGTTCACTTTACGGTGATTCGAGGGAATGCCTCCGAGATCCGTTATCTGGCAGGACAGCAAAGCACGGGCAGCGGTGTGGATGTCAGTGACTTGGACGAAATCACAGAGGATAATTTAGATCCTGCGGTTTCTATGGCAGCGGATTTGGCAGAACGGTTAGGCACGGTCATTGCGATCTCGGGGAAAATCGATGTGATTACCGATGGCAGAGAAAGCTGCGTTTTATACAATGGCTGCGCTACCATGGCGCGAATAACAGGTAGTGGATGTATGCTCACTGCCTTGATTGGTGCATTTTGCGGAGCTAATAGAAATTACTTTTCGGCAGTCTGCTCTGCTGTGACGGCTATGGGGATATGCGGTGAAATCGCCGAGGAGAAACGAATTCGTAATGGAACGGGCAATGCAACATTCAGAACGGATTTGATTGATGCAGTATTTAATTTGACCGAAGAACAATTGGAAAAAGGAGTGCGCTATGAAATTTACAAAAGATGAAATCCGCAAGGGAATGCTGCTTTATGCAGTAACCGATCAAAGCTGGCTGAAGGAAGGGCAGACACTGCTGTCTGTCTGTGAGGATGTGCTGTCTAACGGTGCAACCTTTCTGCAGATTCGGGAAAAGGATTTGGACGCCAATTCCTTTGAAATGGAAGCTTCGAGGCTCAAGTCACTTTGCGCACGATACAAGGTTCCCTATGTTGTCAATGACAGTGTGGAAATTGCTATGGCAATCGACGCGGACGGTGTCCATGTCGGGCAATCCGATATCAAGGGGCGGGATATTCGCGGCATGATCGGGCCCGATAAAATTCTGGGCATTTCCGCAGGAACAATCGAGGAAGCGGTTGCGGCGGAACAGGCAGGCGCGGACTATATTGGTGTCGGCGCGGTGTTTGCAACGGGAACCAAGAAAAATGCCCGCAATCTGTCCATTGAGGCATTAAAGGAAATCAGCGGCGCGGTATCCATTCCGGTAGTGGCCATCGGGGGCATCAATGAGAAGAATCTGATGGAGCTGCGGGGCAGCGGTGTAGATGGTGTTGCGGTGGTCTCGGCGATTTTTGCAGCGGATGATCCGGGTAAAGCCACAGCACGGCTATTGGAATTGGCAAGAGAGATGGTAAGCCATGGATAAACAGTTTGCGATTTTTGATATGGATGGGACACTGATCGATTCCATGGGTTTCTGGAGGAATCTTGCTGTGGATTATTTAAGCAGCAAGGGAGTCGCACAGGTTCCGGATGAAATATTGCGAAAGATCAAGCCTATGACCATGTCCGAATCAGCCGCTTTGTTTCGGGATGAATTTGGACTGACGGGTGATGTGGAAGCGGAAATGAACGCAATGATGGATGCGCATTACAGAAATGATATTCCGCTCAAGAAAGGCGTACGGCAATATCTTGAGATGCTCCGCGGGAAAGCTGTGCGGATGTGTGTTGCGTCGGCGACGGCTGAGCAGCTGATGGAATCCTGTCTGTCGCGGTTGGGTATGCGAGACTATTTTTCGTTTCTGCTTTCCTGTGAAACGGTGGGAGCGGGGAAAAACAGTCCCTTGGTTTACCATGAAGCAGCAAAACGGCTGCAGGCAAAGCCCGCTGAAATTGCCGTTTATGAGGATGCGCTGTATGCGGTGCAGACTGCAAAAAACGCAGGGTACTATGTGATTGGTGTGTATGATGAAGGCGCTGCCAAAAACTGGGAGGCAGTTACGAAAATTGCAGATGAAGTGATAAAAAATTGGGAGGAACAGTTATGAGCGCAAGTATTGCAATTCAAGTATTACCGAAGGTTGAAACCGACGAAGAAATCTGTCGTGTTGTGGATGAAGTGATCGCGTTTATTCAAGGTACGGGGCTGCACTATCAAGTGGGGGCTTTTGAAACGACGATTGAAGGCGAAAGCTATGATGAGCTGATGGATATTGCCAAGGAATGTCTGAAGGTGGCTGTTCGTGCGGGAGCACCCAAGGTTTCTGCCTACATCAAGGTGGTTTACCGCCCCGAAGGGGATATTTTGACCATCGAACAGAAAACGGGAAAGTATCAATAAAATGTAAGCGGCATATTGGGGGCACCACCTTATGCCGCTGTATAAAACAATGCTGAACTATGAAAGGAGAGCGATGACCATGAAAACAGCATTGACCATTGCGGGAAGCGATTGCAGTGGAGGCGCCGGGATTCAGGCCGACTTGAAAACCATGACCATGAACGGTGTGTATGCCATGAGTGCGATCACAGCACTGACGGCCCAAAACACAATCGGTGTGCGTGGGATTCAGGAATCAACACCCGAGTTCCTGCGGCAGCAAATCGATGCGGTGTTCGAGGATATCTATCCCGATGCTGTGAAAATCGGTATGGTTGCCTCAACGGAGCTGATCCATGTGATAACGGAGAGACTGAAATATTACCATGCAAAGAATATTGTTGTGGATCCTGTTATGGTAGCAACCTCCGGTTCAGCCTTGATGAAGAATGATGCGGTACAGACCCTAATCGATGAACTGCTGCCTCTTGCAACGCTTGTTACACCGAATATTCCCGAAGCGCAGGTTCTTTCGGGCCTGACGATTGTAACAAAAGCGGATATGATTGCTGCGGCAAAGGAGATTGGGGAGCGTTATCATTGTGCCGTGCTGCTCAAGGGCGGTCACAGCGTCAATGATGCAAACGATCTGCTATATGCAAACGGAGAACTGATTTGGTTTGAGGGAAAACGCATCGACAATCCCAATACCCATGGTACAGGATGTACGCTCTCAAGTGCGATTGCGTCCAATCTTGCAAAGGGGTATACACTTTCCGAATCGGTAAGAAGGGCCAAGAATTATATTTCGGGCGCACTGTCCTCAATGCTGGACTTGGGCAGCGGTTCGGGACCCATGAATCATGCGTTTGATTTGAGCGGGGAATATGCAAAGCATGCCAATGAATGATATGCGCAATCGGACGTGGCTTGGAAAACGGAGTATAACGAAAAAGACGATACCGAAAATGGTATCGTCTTTTGCTCTTGTTACAGGAATAGCAATACGAATTATTCTTTCGTGAGCAAATCCACGATGGATTGAATGAAAGCATCCCTTTGACCGCAGGGAGCATATTCATTTTGCTCCAGATAGTGAATTTCGGGACGATCGAAATCCCGGCCTCCGATGTGTATCAGTTTGGTCGGTGATAAGGGGATTTCAATGATATCTTGAAATACGGAACAGTCTCCCATTAGCACCCGTGCGGGCATTCCATAAAACAGACCTGTTTCGGACTCTGAGGGGCTGTTGAGGTCGCCGTGTGCGTCCAGCCAAATGACTGTGAGATCACCGTTGTGTTTTCGGTTCAAGTTTGCAATAACGGGTACATCGCCGTCGCAGCCTCCGCCAATGACAAAGATTTGTTGGAAGTCTCCGGATTTCAGCGTTTCGGATACTTGCTTCATTTGCTCGTGGAGAATGTCATATCCGACAATGCCGTTTTTCCTGGTCAAGGTATTATCCAAGGAGACGGGGGTTTCCTCATAGCTTGTCTTGGTAAAATACAGTGCTTATATTTCCTTTGCACCGTGATATGTAATGGGATCCGCACCGCCCTGACATTGCGGGTTGAATAAAATAAACGTATGCATCATAGACCACTCCTTTTTTGCTCTATTCTACTTCTTATCAAGTGCGATTGCAAACAATATTGTTTGGTATTATATAGGTCTGCTTTTGCATATTCTTGTGATACGAAATCTGTCGAGATGGGAGGAAACGGATGTGCTTGAGCTGTTGATGGTGCTTTTGGGCTGCGGTGTTCTGACTTTGCGGTTGGGAAATACGGGAGGTTTCCCTAAACCTTTGAAGCCCGAGGAGGAAGAACGCTATGTGCGCTTATGGACAGAGCAGGGAGATACGTCGGCGCGGAATATTCTCATTGAGCGGAATCTCCGTTTGGTGGCCCATGTGATGAAGAAGTATTATACCGCAGGGGAGGACATGGATGACCTGCTGTCTATCGGCACCATTGGCCTCATCAAGGGTGTCAACACCTACCGCCCCGATAAAGGCGTGCGGCTTGCGACCTATGTGTCCCGATGCGTGGAAAATGAGATTTTGATGCACTTCCGTGCCATGAAGAAAATGGCGGGGGATGTGTCTTTGTCGGATTCCTTGGAGTATGACGGAGAGGGCGGCAGCTTGTCTCTTATGGAGGTGCTGTGCCAAGAGGACGAAGCACTGGAGCGTGTGGGACACAATGAGCTGCTGCATCAGCTGCGAAAGCAGGTGGATGCATTGCCGGAGCCTCGCCAAGCAGAGATCATTCGGCTGCGCTACGGCCTAAACGGCGGGGAACCATTGACTCAGCGGGAAACCGCTGCCAAGCTGGGGATCTCCCGCAGCTATGTATCCAGAATCGAGAAAAAGGCCTTGGAGCATTTGCAGAAGCATTTTGCGGATATGGTATAAAGGTGATCGTTTACAGATTGTTTACCGAGGGGCTCTTTACCAAGATTATCATAAGTTGTACAATGAAACCATAAAACGATGCTGCGTAGATGACTGAGTGGAGGTTGCGCCGGATGCATATTTGGACCATAGAAAACTGGCAGAAGCATCTGGCGGATGATTTGCATCGCAGAGATGGGATTCGATTTCGATATGATGCAGCCATCCCCGGTGAGCTGAAAACGGAGTTTTTGCGCTTTGCCAAGTGGCTGCGCAGGGAGTATTACTTCCCTCTGCGAATCAACGTCTACGTTTATAACACGCCCTTTATCAAAGCAAAAGATGGAGAGCTCGTTGTGGGGCTGTTTTTTGAGCCGGATTCCTATTTGGATGAACCCTATATCAAGCTTGCCGTGGGAGATTATGAAGCACTTTGCGACGAAAGAGGGCACGCCAAAGCGATATTTGCGACACTTGGAACCCTTGTCCATGAGCTGACCCATTATTATCAATGGATCAATGGCTTGGAACTGACCGATAAGGGCAGAGAGCGACAGGCGAAACAATATGTACGATTTGTTCTGGATGAGTATACAGAATACCTGCAAAAAGAGGGATGACCATGGAAGTATGGACTGCATTATATGAGAATTTGATTCCCAATTCCGAAAGCTTCACCTTGAAACTGGAAGCAGGAGAGGAAAACGGTTTGCGGATCTGCCTTGAGGACGCGTCCGTTTCCGTGACCTTGGATTTTGGCGTGGTGTATGCGGTCAGTGTGTTGGATGAGGGACTGCTGCTGAATGACTCCTTTTGGAATTTAGACGACAATGGAATGATAAAAAGCGGTAAAGGTGTCCTCTATTCCGTGGAAAACGGGAAATACGCCGATTCTGTTAAGCAGTCTCTGGGGAAAGAACTGTTTGAGCATTACGGTTTGAAGCAATTCAATGTCATCAATATGAACTATGTGGTGTATGTACTGGCGAAAGAAGAGCCTGTGCTTTGCTTGCAAAAGAAATCCGAGGAGATTGCTCCGTTACCTGTGGATGATCTATTGGCTGAAATATTAGCGTTGCTGGAAGATGTAAAAGACAAATATGGTATGTACATCGGACGAAAGTCACTGCGCAATTTGAGTGGGTTTCTCAGTGGCTACGAATGCGCCGTGAATAGGATGCAAAATCGATGGTCGCTGTTCAATGCTGCATTTCAGAGGTTTGTTGAAGACGAATTCAATTGGAACGGTCCCATGTATCACTGGTCAAATATCCTGCTTGAGGCACGAACCGACAGTGAGGCGTTTGATCTGTTTTACGAGCTTTTGGAAGAGTTTAAGAAAACAAATCATTATTAAATTCCGCTTCCGTGAGCTGGAAGCTATTTCTTAGGGCAAATCGTTTACAATAGGCGAGTCGCTATGTATCGAGAATCGAGAAAAAGGCCTTGGAGCATTTGCAGAAGCATCTGGCGGATGATTTGCATCGCAGAGATGGGATTCGATTTCGATATGATACAGCCATCCCCGACGAGGTGAAAACGGAATTTCTGCGCTTTGCCAAGTGGCTGCGCAGGGAATATTACTTCCCCTTGCGAATCAACGTCTACGTTTATAACACGCCCTTTATCAAAGCCGAAGATGGAGAGCTCGTTGTGGGGCTGTTTTTTGAGCCCGATTCCTATTTGGACGAACCCTATATCAAGCTTGCGGTAGGAGATTATGAAACGCTTTGCGACGAAAGAGGCAGGGACAAAGGGATGCTTGCAATTCTTGGAACCTTTGTTCATGAGCTGACCCATTATTTCCAGTGGATCAATGGTTTGGAACTGACCGATAAGGGCAGGGAACGGCAGGCTGAACGATATGTTTGGTTTGTATTGGAGGAGTATACAGAATACCTAAGAAGAAAGGAGTCATCCTAATGTTAGTCAAAAGAAATCTGCTCTACGGTCTTTTGGGCGGATTAGCCTTGTGCGTACTGTTTGAGTTTGTGGATTATATTTCTTTGCTGCCCGATGAAGCGGAGCTGACGATGTTTAAAGTTTCGCTTGCGGCTGCTGTTGCGGTAGGCGTGCTTCCGATTGCATATCACTATGATTCTGTTCTGCTGTCTCTGGGAAGAACTTTTGTGATGTACACTGCCTTTATACTGCTATTTGTGCTGACGGTGCAATTGGGGGTTGTTCGGCTTCTTGATGAATTGTTTGGGTATGTGCGGTATGATGATAATTATGGTGAAGGTATGCTGATGGTCTTTACAGTAATTGCGTTCTTCCTTGGAAGCATCGCTGCCAATGTGCTCATGCCAATTTATAAGTATTTCAAAAATCGCTTTTTCCAAAGACCTGTTGCGGAATAATCGAAAGCTCCCATTTAATTTGCTTGTACAGGCGAATTAGATGGGGGTATTTTTTCTTTTACACGGTTTAATATTTGCTGAAAATGCAGTACAATGAAATTACACAAGGATCAGCGTACATGAAAGGAGTTTGTTATGAAAAGCCTATATCGAAGTATATTTACCATGTTGACGGTTTTGATTTGTACTGCCAGCTTGACGATGCCGATTTACGCATCGGATGTTTCCGAATCCTTGATGCAAAGGGGTTATCCCGAGGAATATGTCAGCAGCTTGAATGATGCACAAAAAGACACATTGGAGGTTGTTGCCGAGGATAATGATTTGGTGTACCTTGGAACGAAGCTGATTACCGATGAAGACCAAGGTGTGGGCATGGCCTTGGTTTATTCCGGTGTGCTGCGGGAGGAAAACGGTACAAGCTATATCGACCGTGTTTTTGTTACGGCGGATTACCAATGGTGCGCTGTTCCGGAAGACCGTGGCCGAGATACTATCACTGTGATCATCGGAGATGTTGGCTTGCAAGTGGGTGACTATTTCACTGCTGCGGATTATATGCTTAATGCACGGGGAGAATGGGTCAGCGGCAAGACCGCCCATGAGCCTCACCTGCGCAATGAACGGGATTTGACGTATCATGCGAATATTAAATTCGGTGGGGCGAAAACCGAAAAAATCGGAGCCTTGTGCGGAACGGCATATTTTGATTTGATCCCCACAGAACCCTTGGAATATCAATCGGAGCTTGGATTTTCCGCAGATATGAAGGCCTACTACAATCATATCATTCCCGCGCGTAGCATCCTGCAGACCGAAGGGCCTTTGGCTGCGGCGAAGTGGCTGCTTTTGGTGTTTGGCGTGTTCGCCGCTTATGCGATCGTCGGTTTGCTTTGGGAAAAAGGCTGGGAGTCTGATTCCAAATTTGTTCGAATTGCGGCTGTGATCGCTGCATTGATGGGGATCGCCTATTGCATTTACCGATATCATGTGTTCGGTTTGCTGCTTTCCGCGGTTGCGGGCTTTTTCCTATATCAGAAATTTAAGAATTGATTCTCATAGAAGGAGAGATAAATATGTCTAATAAACGTGTTAAGGTCAAGCCGGGGAAGACCCAGTCCAAAATCGGCTTTGTGGCAGGCATCCTGTTTGTGCTGATCGGCTTGGTTGTGGTCATTCCGCAATTCGGTTTATTTGGCGTGGTGTGGACAGCTTTTGCGGGCATCATTGCCTTTAGTCACTATAAGAACGGTTTCACCGATGAAGGTTTCGCTACCCATGAGATCATCTTTGACGGCACGGACGCGGAAGATGAGGGTGAGGATATCGAGCAGAAGCTCCGAAAGCTGGATTCTCTGTATCAGCAAGGTCTGATCACCCGTGATGAGTACGACAGCAAGCGCAAAGAGTTTTTGGACGAGTTCTAAATACATATCAGATCCTATCCAAAATCGGATAGGGTCTGTTTTTTGCTGTGGGAATATGGTATAGTAGTATCAAATTGAGACTTTTACGGGAGGAAATCGATATGACTGCGTTGAACAACACCCAATTTTATATGAAGAATCAGGTGCGTGCTTGGCTGGCGGGAGCGGGCGCGGCCCACGACAGCGGCCTTCCCTTTGTGGATGGGGATTGCTTTGTGATCGAAATGATCGACCGTCCTTATCGCTTTGTAATAAGCTTTGGCGGCGGGGCATTGTCCGCTAAACTGTATATCCGCAGTGAGCTGGGCATGTACGACCCCAACCGCGGCGATGTGGAGCTGACCCTGTTTGACGGTATGGATGCTCCCTTTATCAGTGACTTCGGTCGTGTGGAGGATGCGGAACCGGTAATCACCTCCTATCTGAATGCTGCTGTGGGTCTGGCACTGCTGTTGAAGACATCCGAGGTGCGGGATCGTTTTGCAGATTCCGATTCTGCCTGCGAGGGCTTTGTTGTGAAGCGGGATGAGGATGTTCCCGTATTTCGACATGTGGCGGGGAAGAAGCGCCCCTCCTTACTGTGCAACACCTTGTTTGACGGGGATAAATTGGTGCGCCCCTATGCCGACGAGGTTCAAAATCTGTGGACACGAGAAGATAAATCCCGTGAGGAGCTCGTTGCGGAAGCGGAAGCGGGGGATGAGGAAGCCATGGGCGAATTGGCGGCCATCCTTT
>JAFQDR010000265.1 GCA_017415945.1 Oscillospiraceae bacterium | reverse complement strand
CAGCATCCGAGCCGCCGATGAGTTTGATTTTAACGGTTCGTATCGGCGAGGAGGAGCGAACCATTCGTGCGGAAGATATTTCGCTTTCCTATCAAGCGGGCAACAAAAAAGGTCAGAACTTTCTGGATGTCTGCCGGGAAATCAGTGACACTCTCGCTGCAACTGAGGAATGGAAAGCCCTGCCGGATTATGAATTTCTCTATGACTGAGGAGGTATGCACATGAAAAAGAGAATCTGGATACCCATCGCTGCAGCAGTGATTCTGCTTGCCATCCTGTTTGTTCCGATTCCGCAAAGTCCTTATCAAGACGGCGGAACACGGGAGTGGATTTCGCTGACATATAAGATCGTGAAATGGAACAGACTTTCAGTTGATGGAATCTATGAAAAAGTTCGGATTTACGGTCCCGCCGATAAGGGAAAATCCATTGATGAACTGTGGAAGCTTGAGGAAGAAAAGATCGGCGTTCACATGACCGCCACGGTTGTTTCCATCGACGAAAATACAGTGCTGGTCGAATCGGTTGAGGATGGACAGCTATATCTCATTCGGCGCGAAGGACTGGAAGACATCGGTGCTGCTGAAGGCTCCGTGGTTGATGTTCATTATTCGGGAGCACTTCTGTATTCCGACCCGCCGACGATTTCGAGTGTGAAGAGCTGGAAGCTCTCGAAAAATTTTCGCCATCTCGAATATACCGAGCAGTGGATTGATAAGACTGCAATCGAAAAGAGTGGGAACAATGTTTTCGATCACATTGTCATTACTGAGATCTATTCGAATTGCTTCTTTGCTCGTACCGTAATTCCGATGCCATACACAATCAAACTCAATGGTACTTTATCCGATGAATGGTGTGTGGGAGATCAGATTACTTGCACCTATGAAAACACCTATGTTGATGATGAAAATCGGCGTATTGAAGCGGATTTCCATTCCGTAAAACCAAGTGATTGGGAGCCTGAACCCGGCGTTGCCTATAAACCGGTCATTTATCTCTATCCCGAAGAAGAAACAGACGTGTCTGTTGCATTGACTTTGCGCGGCGATCTTACCTGTACCTATCCCGCATACAACAACGGCTGGAAAGTTACCGCTTCTCCCGATGGTACACTGACGGATGAGCGCGGCCAGATCTACAACTACCTCTATTGGGAAGGCGAAACCTTAACACAGTATGATTTCACAAAGGGCTTCTGCGTAAAGAGCGAAGACACCGCCGCATTCCTTGAGGATGCACTTGAAAAGCTCGGGTTGAACCGACGCGAAGCAAACGAGTTCATCGTATTCTGGCTGCCGCTGATGCAGGAGAACCCGTACAACATCATCTCGTTCCAGACAGATGCGTATACCGATTCTGCAAAGCTTGATGTGGTACCCTCCCCCGATACAGTGATCCGCGTATTTATGGCGTATAAGGCTGCGGATGATTATGTAGAAATGGAGCCACAGGAACTGACCGCTCCGGAACGCGGCGGATTCACCGTCATCGAATGGGGCGGCACAGAAGTAAAATAAGGAGGACGCTTTATGAAAAGAATCGTTGCAATGATTATGATCTGTGCACTTGCACTGTCAATACTTTCTGCCTGCGGCGTACCGCAATTTGAAGATTTAATGAAAGGCATCACGCCGAGCGGCAAATCCGGAAGCAATGTCGAAATCACCAATGTCAGCGATGCTGCTGTTACCGATTTCGCTGTTCGTCTGTTCAAGGCAAGCCAGGATGATGGCAAAAACACGCTGATTTCACCTATGTCCGTTCTTGTTGCACTCTCCATGACTGCAAACGGAGCAGACAAGGACACTCTGGCACAAATGCAGAATGTCCTCGGTATGCCGATCGACCAGCTCAATGCATGGATCAATAATTATATGACGAACCTGCCCGAAGAAGAAAAATACAAGCTCAGCCTTGCCAATTCCATTTGGTTTACCGATGATGAGAGATTTACTGTCAACCAGGATTTCCTGCAGACAAATGCAGATTATTACGGAGCAGATATATACCGTGCGCCTTTTGACGATACAACCTGCAAAGAGATCAACAAGTGGGTGGAAGATAAAACAGACGGCATGATCAAGAATATCCTCGATCAGATTCCCGCCGAGGCCGTAATGTATCTCATCAATGCACTCGCCTTCGATGCCGAATGGCAGGATATCTATTTTGAAAGTCAGGTACGCAAAGGTGAGTTTACCACCGAAAATGGTGATAAGCGCAAGGTTGACATGATGTACTCCGAGGAGAACAAGTACCTTGAAGATAAAAAGGCGACTGGATTCATCAAGTATTACAAGGACCGCAAATATGCTTTTGTCGCACTTCTGCCGAAGGAAGGGGTAAGCATTTCCGAATATATCTCATCCCTTGACGGTGAGCATCTGAATGAGCTGTTGACAAACGCAAAATCAGCGGTCGTAAACACTTCTATTCCGAAGTTTGAATCGGAATATGATGTAGAAATGAGCGAAGTACTGAAAGGTATGGGAATGCCCGATGCTTTCAGCAGTGCCGCAGCCGATTTCTCGAAGCTCGGTCATTCTACAGAAGGTAACATTTTCATCAGCCGTGTTCTGCACAAGACTTTCATCAGCGTGGATGAACGCGGAACGAAAGCCGGTGCCGCAACAGTTGTTGAGATGAACGATGAATGTGCGATGCTGGTTGAAGATCCCAAGCAGGTATTCCTGGATCGCCCGTTTGTGTATATGCTCATTGATTGTGAGACAAATATGCCGTTCTTTATCGGTACGATGATGGATGTTGAGTAATTGATATCCGAATAGAATAGAACACAGCGCAGATAGTTCCTGGCTATCTGCGCTGTGTTTTTATTTGTATGTCAGTCTTCCTGCTTCAATAATCCATGTACTTCGATTTCAAAGTTTCTATGTTCAGTCTTGTTTACGGTTACCAAATAATCACGGATTTCATACTTGGCTCCATCCCATACTTTAAATACAGATACATTCGCGGGATCATACATATCTGCGATCACATAACCATCTTTGTCAATTTCAGCTATGATACGTCTGCAGTCATAGCAAAAATGAGCTGGTGTGATTATCTTTTCATCTTTGGGAAGCGTTGCTTCACAAAATTCGTTTTCAGGATTCTGCATGATATTAGCACCGGCTCCGCTCGAGAATGAGAAATAGCCCTTCTTGAGTTCAGCAGATACTTCACCAATTT
>JAFQDR010000034.1 GCA_017415945.1 Oscillospiraceae bacterium | reverse complement strand
TCCGGCTCCTTCATCCCCGGTTTCGAAGATCAGCTGGTAGGCTGCTCCGCAGGCGAAGAAAAGGACGTTATCGTTACCTTCCCCGAAGAATACGAACCCTCTCTGGCAGGCAAGGAAGCTACCTTCAAGTGCAAGGTAAACGAAGTTAAGGTTTCCGAGCTGCCCGAACTGGACGACGAATTCGTAAAGGACGTTTCCGAATTCGACACCGTTGAAGAATACAAGAACTCCATCCGCGAAAGCCTGAAGGCTTCTCGTCAGGCTCAGGCTGACGACGCATGGAAGAACAAGCTGCTGGATGCTGCTGTTGCTAACATGGAAGTTGTTCTGCCCGAATCTCTGATCGCTGAAAAGCTGGACGATATGGCTCGCAACTATGCTATGAACTTTGGCATGGGCTCCGTTGGCAAGACTCAGTTCTGCGAAATGCTGGGCATGGACGAAGCTACCTTCGACATGATGAGCCGTCCCACCGCTGAAAAGAACGCATACATTGAAGTTCTGCTGCGCGCAGTTGCTGAAGCAGAAGGCATCGAAGCTACCGAAGAAGACTTCGAAGACCTGTGCAAGAAGCTGGCAGAAGAAAACAACATGGAACTGGACACCGTTAAGGGTCTGGTTGACGAAGCAGGCGCTAAGCTGGACATCAAGCTGAACAAGGCTGCTGACGTGATCTACAACTCCGGCAAGGATCTGCCCTGGTCTCCCGAAGTTGAAGCAGAAGCAGTTCTGAACTCCATCACCGAATAAGACAGAGCCCTTTTGGCTAAGCTCTCTTGGATAAGCAAAACACCTAACAAAGGAGAGTTACTATGAGTTTTATCCCTTACGTTGTAGAACAGACCTCTCGCGGCGAACGCTCTTACGACATTTTCTCTCGTCTGCTGAATGACCGTATCATTTTCCTCAGCGAGGAAGTCAATGACACCACCGCAAGCCTCATCGTGGCACAGCTTCTGTATTTGGAAGCACAGGATCCCGATAAGGATATCCAGTTCTACATCAATTCCCCCGGCGGCAGTGTGACTGCCGGTATGGCGATCTATGATACCATGCAGTATGTCAAGTGCGATGTCAGCACCATCTGCATTGGCATGGCGGCATCTATGGGCGCGTTCCTGCTGTCCAGCGGTGCCAAGGGCAAGCGTTACGCACTGCCCAATGCCGAAATCATGATCCATCAGCCCTCCGCAGGCACTCAGGGTCAGATCACCGATATGTCTCTGCACCTGAAGCGTCTGGAAACCATCAAGGAGCGTCTGAACAAGATCCTGGCGGAAAACACCGGCAAGGATGTTGCAACGGTCACTGCTGACTGCGAACGTGACAACTTCATGTCCGCTGAGGAAGCACTGGCTTACGGCCTGATCGACAAGGTCATTACCAAACGATAAGTAGGTTCGGGGGATTTGTATAAATCCCCCGTAACTGCTATTTTCGGTAAACTTCTGCCCCCAATACAGCGGGCAAAACCCATGCAATGGAGTATGATTTATGGCAAGAAATAATGATAGAGAAGTGAGATGTTCCTTCTGCGGCAAGCCCCAGTCTGTGGTGGACCGCCTGATCGCGGGACAGGAGGCCTTCATCTGCGGTGACTGCATCGGTCTGTGCTATGATCTGGTACACGGTGCCATGTTCGAAGATGATGATATGGACTTCGATGCTGCGGCAGAGTTTGAGCTGGATGCGGATGACCTGCCCACTCCCATGGAAATGAAGGAGCGTCTGGACGAATATATTATCGGTCAGGAAAAGGCGAAGATCGCGCTGGCTGTTGCGGTCTACAACCACTATAAGCGAATTCTGTACGGCGACCTCAGTGATGTGGAGCTGCAGAAAAGCAATATCCTGCTGATTGGCCCCACAGGCTCCGGCAAGACTCTGTTTGCACAGACTCTGGCAAAAATGCTGGATGTGCCCTTTGCAATTGCCGATGCCACCACCCTCACCGAGGCGGGCTATGTGGGCGAAGACGTTGAAAACATTTTGCTGAAGCTGCTGCAGGCTGCTGATTTTGACGTAGCAAGAGCGGAGCGCGGCATTATCTATATTGACGAGCTGGATAAAATCGCACGCAAGAGCGAAAACACCTCCATCACCAGAGACGTTTCTGGTGAAGGTGTCCAGCAGGCACTGCTGAAGATGCTGGAAGGCACCGTTGCCAATGTGCCCCCTCAGGGCGGCAGAAAGCATCCCCAGCAGGAATTTATTCAGGTGGATACCACCAATATCCTGTTCATTTGCGGCGGTGCCTTCGACGGTTTGGATAAGATCATCGAACGCCGTCTGGACCGCAAGAGCATGGGCTTTGGTGCGGAGATCAAGAGCAAGAAGGACCAGAGCGTGGGCGAGCTGTTTGCCCATGCACAGCAGCAGGATCTGCTGAAGTTCGGTATTATTCCCGAGCTCATCGGTCGTATGCCCGTGCTCACCAGTCTCCACAGTCTGACCCGTGACGATCTGGTGCGCGTGCTCACCGAGCCCAAGAACGCACTGACCAAGCAGTATCGCGCTATGCTCAGCTATGACAACGTAGCATTGGAATTTACCGACGATGCTCTGGAAGCCATTGCCGACAAGGCAGTGGAAAAGGAGATCGGTGCCCGCGGTCTGCGCAGTGTTATGGAAAGCACCATGCAGAACATCATGTTTACCACTCCCTCCGACAAAACCATCGAAAAGGTTATTGTCACCAAGGAGTGTGTGGAAGGGACTGCGGAGCCTACCGTGATCCGCACACCAATGGTATAAGAAACGCCCTGTTGTACGGGACGGGGCAAATACCCCGTCCCGTTATTTTTAATTAAGGAGGTTATCAAATGGAAGAATATAACTTTATTGGCTCCAGATTGATGCCTGTTTTGCCCATTCGCGGCATTTCCGTATTTCCCGGCACCATGCTCACCTTTGATGTGGAGCGTCCCGCATCCAAGGCAGCACTGAATGCCGCCATGGAAAGCGATCAGATCATTTTCCTCACTGCCCAGAAGGACCCCATTGTGGCACAGCCCAAGGACGATGATGTGTACCACATGGGTACCATCAGCCGCATTAAGCAGATTTTGAAGAACCCCAACGGCAAAATCGTGCGGGTTTTGGTGGATGGTCTGGTGCGCGGTGAAATGGATGCCATGTATATGAAGGGGGACTGTGCTTACGCATATGTATCCTCCGTGCCCGAGGATGTGGAAGAAAAGCCCGCACTGGCAGAGGCCCTGCTGCGCCGCTGTGTCAATCAGTTCGGCAGATACGCGGAGCTGACGGGCAGCGTCCCTCAGGAAAGCTTCGTGTTTGCCATGACGGCAACCAACCCCGGTTTGGTTGCGGACGTGATCGCCCAGTCCATGTACCTGAAGCCCGAACAGAAGCAGCAGCTGCTCAGCGAGACCATGCCCTCCAAGCGTCTGGAGCTGTTGACCAAGATGCTGGAGCATGAGATCAAAATCGCGGAGATCAACCGCCAGATCGATGATGCCACCAATGAGCAGGTGAGCCAGCAGCAGCGTGACTATTATCTCCGCGAACAGATGAAGGTCATTGCCACGGAGCTGGGGGAAGATGAGGACGACGATGCCGCATCCTACCGCAGCAAGATCAAGAAGCTGACCCTGCCTAAGGAAATCGAGGAGAAGCTGCTGAAGGAAGTGCGCCGCATGAGCAAGCAGCCTGTGGGCTCTTCCGAGGGTGCCCTGCTGCGCAATTACTTGGACGTTGCGCTTGAGCTGCCCTGGGGCAAGCACACTGTCGAAACACTGGATGTTGCGGAAGCACGGAAGATTCTGAACGACGATCACTTCGGGCTCCACAAGGTCAAGGAGCGCATTATCGAGTTCCTGTCCGTTCGTCAGCTGGCTCCCGATGTAAAGGGCGGCGTGCTGTGTCTGGTGGGCCCTCCCGGTACGGGTAAAACCAGCATTGCCATGAGCGTGGCAAGAGCACTGAACCGCAAGCTGTGCCGTGTATCTCTGGGCGGTGTCCATGACGAAGCGGAGATCCGCGGTCACCGCAAGACTTATATCGGCGCCATGCCCGGTCGTATTATTGCGGGGATGCAGCAGGCGGGGGCCATGAACCCCGTTATGGTGCTGGACGAAATCGATAAGCTGGGCTCCGACTTCAAGGGTGACCCCTCTGCGGCATTGCTGGAGGTATTCGACCCCGAGCAGAACAGCAAGTTCCGCGATAACTTTCTGGAAATGCCCTTTGACTTGTCCGAGGTGCTGTTCATTACCACTGCAAATACACTGGACACCATTCCCAGACCTCTCCGTGACAGAATGGAGATCATTGAGCTTTCCAGCTATACCGACGAAGAAAAGCTCCACATTGCCAAGGATCATCTGCTGCCCAAGCAGAGGAAGAAGCATGGCCTGAAGGCTGCACAGCTGAAGCTCAGTGACGATGCCATCCGTGAGATCATTTCTCTGTACACCAGAGAATCGGGTGTTCGTGTGCTGGAGCGGAATCTGGCTGCTGTGTGCCGTAAGGTTGCCACCCGCATTGCCGAGGGTGTCTGCAAGTCCGTTACCGTTCGTGCGGGGAATCTGGAAAAGTATCTGGGTACTCCTCGTTACACCAAGGATCTGATCTATCCCAAGGATGAGATCGGTTTGGTCCGCGGTCTGGCATGGACTGCTGTTGGCGGGGAAGTTCTGGACGTGGAAGTAGCGGTTGTGGAAGGCAGCGGCAAAATCGAATTGACAGGCAATCTGGGGGATGTAATGAAGGAATCCGCCAAGGCTGCCATGACTTATATTCGCAGCCGCAGTGATGTGCTGGGACTGGACAAGGAGTTTTATAAAAATAAGGACATCCACATTCATTTCCCCGAGGGTGCCGTGCCTAAGGATGGTCCTTCCGCAGGCATTACTATGTGCATCGGTCTGATTTCCGCACTGACGGGAGTTCCTGTACGCCGTGATGTGGCTATGACAGGGGAAATCACACTCCGAGGCCGCATCCTGCCCATCGGAGGTTTGAAGGAAAAGACCATGGCGGCTATGCGCACAGGGGTCAGCACGGTTATCATTCCTGCGGATAACGAAAAGGATCTGGAGGAGATCGATCCCGATGTACGCCGTGCGCTGAAGTTTGTGACCGCAGACCATGTGGATCACATTCTGGATGTGGCACTGCTGCGGATGCCCGTTGAACCTCAGGAGCCTGCTGTGCCCAAGCGTGCACGCAAGGCCAAGAGCCCCGAAGTACGTCAGTAAGGGAGAGACAGATATGGCTGAAATGAATCTGCATAAGGCTGAATTTAGAAAAAGCGTTGTCAATCGCAAGGACTTTATGATGGACAAGCCCTCCATTGTATTTGCCGGCAAGTCCAATGTCGGCAAGTCCTCCGTGATCAACAAGCTGCTGAACCGTAAGAACTTTGCTCGCGTGGGTAATACTCCCGGCAAGACCGTGCATATCAACTATTTTGAAATTGACGGCAAGTGCTATTTTGTGGACCTGCCCGGCTACGGTTACGCAAAGGTTGCTAAGGACGAACGTGACCGCTGGGGCAAGCTCATGGAAACCTTCTTTGCTACTGAAGGTGCAATCACTTTGGGTGTTCAAATCGTGGATGCCCGCCACAAGCCCACCGCCGACGACATTACCATGGCGCAGTTCTTTATGGATACCGATTGTGCGATGGTGGTTGTGGCAAACAAGAAGGACAAGCTGAAGAAGAGCGAATACGAGCCAAATGTTGCCCGTATTCGTGAGACTTTAGAGCTGCCCGATGAAGTGCCCGTTGTTCTGTTCTCCGCAGAAAAGGGCGACGGCAGAGAAGAACTGCTGGAAATCATCAAGAGCTATGTATAATACGAAAACCCAAGCTGCATTCTGCGGCTTGGGTTTTGTCTGTGTTATGGCTAATCAAATGGGTTGGATTTCTTTGCCTGTTGCAGCTTGGATAAATGTACGAAACTCATCCGCCGTGCCGCCCGTGAGAGTGCATTTGCTGTAAATCTGCGCGTGGTTTTGGCTGAAAATGAATACGAAGTAATCGGTGGTTTCCACGAGCATTTGAATGGTGCTGTATTTGAAATCGGAGCTTCCGATCTCGGTGACGGAATGATAGCTGTCTTCCTTGAAGGTTACGACGGCCTTCTCCAGACCCGGCAACATACGGCGTTTTGCAATAGCGCCGTTGATTCTGTCCTCGAACATCAAGGTGAGAAGGATGATGGCTGATACGAGCCAAGTGAGTACCTTTTTGGCGGTGAGAACATAGACCTCATTTCCTAAGGGTAAGGTAAGAAAAAGAGCAAAGGCGATGACGATCGTTCCCAATATATGAGAGCGGCGGCTTCTTTTCTTTCGAATTGTTTTTCTGAGGGCTTTTGCCATGACGGTCAGAGCCTCTTGGTCGTATGCGGTTTCGAATTGAGATTCCATAAAGACACCTCCTTTGGTTGTTTGCAATTAAACTCTACCATATATCAACTGAGAATACAAGAATCCCCACAGCAGATCGATCTGCTGTGGGGGAGGGAGCGTCGAGGGCGCCGCCCCCTACGAAGCTTATGATTCGTTTACGTTTACGGTGCAGATCCAATTGCCGCTCATGGGCAGGGGCTGCTCTGCTTTTGCGTGACCTACTGCGGTATCAAAGGTCAGGGTATATTCCTCGTCGGGGGAAAGTGTTACGGTACCCATGGGGATGGCTACGGAAATGCTGCCGTTTTCAATGGGGGTGATCTCCGTTTCCGCTACGGTCATCAGCTTTGTTCCGCTGCTGTCGGTGAGGGTGACATTACGCAGAGAGAGCTCGCTGATGAAGGCGTAGGGGGCATCGGCGGGGTAGAGGAAGCGTGCGTTGACGGTGACGGTGTCGCCGACTGCCTCTGCGGTGACTTCGATTTCTTCGGTGGCATTGTGGTATTCGGTGCCAACCACAGCACCGTCGAAGCGGAATACGTCGGCGAAGCTGCCTCTGATGGAATCTGCGTAGGTGATGCCTCCTGCGGTCAGTAAGCCTGCGGTGAGAACCAGTGCCACAGCGGCGGCAACGGTGGATTTACGGAATTTCAGCATAGTAATATGTCCTTTCTTTTCATGTTCCGCACGATCAATGCCTGCTTCGCATCGGTCATGCAGGTTTGCGGGGATGGGGATTTCGTGCAGCTTGGAAGTGATGGGTTCATTCATGGTTATAGTTCCTCCTTGGCGGCGGTACGGAGCTTGTGCAGCGCCCGATATAATAGGGATTTGACGGTGCCTTCGGGAAGTCCGAGTATTTGGGAAATTTCTCGAAATGTGTATTGTTCGTAGTATTTCAGCAGAATCACGGATTTCTCCTGCGGGGAGAGAATGTCCATGAGCTGCTGCAAGGTAGCACTGAGGATGATCTGCTGCTCCTCGCTGTGAGACAGTACGGGCAGATTTTCCGCGTAATCCTCCAAGGGCAGCACCTCTTTGTTTTTGCGGATGCAGTCGATGGCACAGTTGATGACGATGCGGGTGACCCATGTCTTGAAGTATTGGGGATTTTGCAGGGCGTGGTAATTTTTATAAGCCCGATATGCGGCCTCCTGCATCACATCCAGTGCGTCCTGCTCGTTTTTGACGTAGACGTATGCCATGCGGTACAGGTCTGCCTCCTGTTGTCGGAACTGTTCTGTGAATGTATCACGATTTGTTTTACGGTGTTTTATCATTGTTTCACCTCTTGTAGCCGGCTTTGTATATTGGACGACGCCGGAGCGTGTTTGGCTTCATTGTTTGTAAAATTAGTATGGAAATCTTTTGATTATGTTTCTTTTCTTGTTTTTTTATGGATTCATTGGTATAATGTATAATCACGGAGGTGTTTGATTTGGACACGTTTCGCATGATTTGGCAGGGGCTGGACTGGTCCTATCTGACGGATATGGTCATTGCCATTATCCCCGCCTTGATTTGCATTACATTTCACGAGACCTGCCACGGTCTCACCGCATATATGCTGGGGGATCCCACCGCAAAGCGGGAGGGGAGACTGTCCCTAAATCCCATTAAGCATATTGACTGGATGGGGCTTGCCATGATGGTAGTATTCAAGTTTGGCTGGGCAAAGCCTGTGCCCGTTAATATGATGTATTTTAAGAACCCCAAGCGGGGCATGGCACTGACTGCCCTTGCGGGGCCGGGATCCAATGTGCTGCTGACGGCGGTGATGCTGGCACTGTACGGGCCGCTGTATATTCTGACCGTTATGGGCATTGGTGGCTGGCCTGTGGAAATGCTGACGGAAATGGTCAGCACCACGGCGTATTTGAGCATGGCACTGGCGGTATTCAATCTGCTGCCTGTTCCGCCTCTGGACGGCTCCAAGATTTTATATTCTGCGCTGTCTGACAAAAACTATTTGAAACTGATGATATATGAACGATACGGCATGATTTTGATGCTTGTCCTTGTGGCAACGGGGATCTTGAGAACGCCTCTGTCTTATGTAACGGGCTTCTGCTTTGATTTACTGTTTCCCATTGCCCAGGCGACCGCCGATTTGACCGTTTCGCTTCTGTGGGGGTAATTTGATTGGAAAATCCAACCTACCGATTGGAAGGCATTGTAAAGAATAAGGATGGAGAGTCGGACTTTGAGGGCCCTCTGAGCCTGATTTTGATGCTGCTCTCCAAAAATAAAATAGAAATTCGCGATATTAACATATCAGATATTCTGGAACAGTATACGGCATACTTGGAGCAGATGGAAAGTATGGATTTGGAGGTTGCCAGTGAGTTTGTGCAGATGGCATCCCATTTGCTGTACATCAAGACCAAGATGCTGCTGAATGTCCACGATGAAGAAGTCAACGAACTGGAACAGCTGATCGCCTCTCTGGAGCAGCTGCAATGCAAGTCTGTGCTCAGCCAGATCCGCGGTGTAGTGCCTGTGTTGGGGGCCATGCATGAGCAGGGGGCAAAGCGCTTCACCCGCTTCCCCGAAAAGCTGCCCCAGCTGCCCCGCACAGAGTACAGCTACCACCATGACCCTGCGGATCTGATGGCAAGCCTGCTGATGGTATTCTCCCGTGAGCGCACCACGGTGCAGCCGGGGATCCTGCGTACCATTGCGCCGCAGCGCATTATCCGCAGCGTGAAACAGAAAAGCAGAGATATTTTGCTGCGTCTGCGGGAGCGCGGCCCTGCAAGCCTCATGGAGCTGCTGGTTGACTGTGAGGATCGTTCGGACATGATCACCGCATTCCTGTCCGTATTGGAGCTGTGTAGTGTGGGAAGCGTGGAGATTCGGGATGCGGATGAGGGCTACGAGCTGCATTTCATCGGCGGTGATCTGGATGAGATTTTGAACTCCATCGAAGAACAGGAGCCCCCGAAAGAATGAAAATGAGGAAGATAGGATACAACGACTATGGAACATAAATTTGCTTTGGAGGCCATTCTGTTTGCTTCCGGTGACCCCGTTTCCATCGACCGTCTGGCCAATGTGCTGGAGATCGAGCGGGAGGATGTTATCGACTGTGCGGAGGAGCTGGAGCTGGCCTATGAAAAGAACCACAGAGGCATCCGCATTGTACGCTTGGAGGATGCCTACCAGATGTGCTCCTCTCCCGAATATGCGGAGCTCATTGTAAAGACTATGCGCAGCCGCAAGCCCCCCAAGCTGTCTCCTGCGGCTTTGGAGGTGCTGGCTATTGTTGCGTATTTCCAGCCTGTTACCAGAGCGTATATCGAGGATATTCGCGGGGTGGACAGCTCCTATTCCGTGAATATGCTGACGGAGCGTGGACTCATTGAACCCTGCGGCAAATTAGAGGTTCCCGGGAGACCCACCCTGTTCCGCACCACAGATAATTTCCTGCGTGTGATGGAGCTGGAGCAGCTGGAGGATCTGCCCGCGCTGCCGGAGATCGCACCCGAGGAGGGCGTTGATGCTTTGCGTGCAGCCATTGAACGGAAGACGGAAAACGGCGTACAGCTGGAGCTGGAACAAAATCAGCAGACATTGGAACAGGTCGTCAAGGAGTGATCGCTCTGAAAATACTGATGCTTGTGTTTGTGCTGCTTGCTTTGCTGCTGACGGTGCGTGTGGGTGGGGACATTGCCTACGATGCCGGGGGGCTGCGGGTGTATGCCCGTGTGTCTCGGTTTACGGTGTGTCTATACCCCACAAAAAAAGAGAAGGCACCGAAGAAGCGGAAGAAAACCAAAAGCAGGACAGCGAAAAAGGGAAAACCCGATATTACCGAGGACGAGGTGCTGGATGCCCTTGGGGCAGCGGTGCGGGCTGTGAAGAAGCTGCGCTTTCGGCTGGGGAAGCTGAAGCTCCACTTCCTCTCGGCTTTTGACGATCCCTACAAAACAGCCATTGTGTATGGCTATGCGGAGGCTTTGCTCCACGGCTTGGGAGTGCCGCAATTAAAGCAGTCGGACATTCAATTGGGCATGGACTTTGAAGGAGATACCTGTCAAGTGGACGGGTACTTGTCTGTGACCATTCGAATCTACTATATCATAAAGCTGTGCCTTTGTTTGCTTTGTGGAATTATTCCCATATTGTGGCGCAGAAGAAAACGTATGAAATCAACCGTAAAAAACACGACAGTGAAAGGAATGACGGTGTAATATGGAAAGAAATACGCTGGGCGAGGTTATGGGCATTTCCATGACCAAGATGAAGGAAATGGTCAATGTAAATACCATCATCGGTGACCCCATTTATACCCCCGATGGCATTACCCTGATCCCCGTGACCCAGGTCAGCATGGGTATGGGCGCAGGTGGTGCGGACTCCATGAATAAGAATACCCTCGGTGCGGGTGCAGGCGGCGGTGTGAAGATGAATCCTCAGGGCTTCCTGATTATTAAGGACGGCATGATCCGTTTTGTCAGCACCAAGGCTCCTGCGGATACCTCTCTGGATCGTCTGCTGGACATGATCCCCGATGTGTTTGACCGTGTGGAAAAGCTCATTAAGGACGCAAAGGAAAAGAAAAATCCCACCGTATAAGGTATATTACCTGTGATTCGGTCAATAATAAGCACTGCCAAAAAAGGTGGTGCTTTTATTGAAACGATGGTTAATTTTGGTTTCGGTGTTCTCTCTGCTGCTGACGGCCCGCCCCGTTTCCGCAGCGGCGGAGCCCGCTGTTTCCGCAAGAGCCGCAGTGGTGTACGACGGCGCATACGGTCGTGTGCTGTATGAAAAGAATGCCAATGCACGGATGCTCATTGCCTCCACAACGAAGATCATGACCGCTGTGGTGGCCTTGGAGCGCTGTGATATGGCCGAACCCGTGAAAATCACGGCGGAGATGGCAAATGTGGAGGGCTCCTCCATGTATTTGCAGGCGGGGAAGACCTACACCGTGAAGGAACTGCTGTACGGGCTTATGCTGGCATCGGGAAATGATGCTGCCACAGCCATTGCTCTGCATACCGCAGGGAGTGTCCGTGCTTTTGCGGATATGATGAATGCCAAGGCTGCGGAGCTGGGCTTGGAGAATATCCATTTTGAAAATCCCCACGGCTTGGATGGGACTGCCCATTACTCCTCGGCCTTGGATATGGCAAGGCTCATGGACTATGCCATGTCCCGCTCGGATTTTGCGGAGATCGCGGGTACTCGTAATGCAAGCGTACAGGGGCTGACTTATGTGAACCACAATAAGCTCCTTTGGCAGTGTGACGGAGTCATTGGGGGAAAGACGGGATATACCATGGCTGCGGGGCGTACCCTTGTGACCTGCTGTGAGCGGGAGGGGCGTCGGCTGGTGTGCGTGACTTTGTCCGCAGCCGATGACTGGAACGACCACCGCAGCTTGTATGATTGGGCTTACGGCAGCTATGACCACCGCATTTTGGTGGACAGCGGTACCCGATATCTGCTGCCCTTGTTTTACGGGGATGGCAGAAAAATAGCCGCCGAGCCGCTGACGGATGTGACCGTATATGCTGCGGCGGAGGAGGCTGCGGACTATACCGTGGAGCTGCCTCGCTTTGTGTTCGGCCCTGTGTATGCGGGGGATAGAGCAGGCAGAATCGTAGTGAGATTGAATGGAAAGACCGTGGACGAGGTTCCACTGGTCTATATGGAAAACAGTGAAGGATAAGCCTTGATGCTCCCATCAAGGCTTTTGGATAGAAAGGTAGGAGAAATACAAATGCAGGAACGTTTGCAGAAAATCATTTCCGGTGCGGGGCTGGCATCCCGCCGTGCGGCGGAGACCATGATCGCCGAGGGCAGAGTTTCCGTTAACGGACAGGTAGCGGAGATCGGTCAGACCGCTGATCCCGAAAAGGATATCATCACTGTGGACGGGAAGCGCATTCCCCGTAAGCAGCCCTGCACCTATGTGATGCTCAATAAGCCCAAGGGACGAGTGACCACCATGAAGGATGAGTCCGATCGCCCCACCGTTGCGGAGCTGGTGCAGATCAAGGGAAAGCGTCTGTATCCCGTAGGCCGTCTGGATATGTATTCCGAAGGTCTGCTGATCATGACCGACGACGGTGATGCCGCCAACCGCATGATGCACCCTTCTCATCGTGTGGAAAAGACCTACATAGTGGACGTTGTGGGGGAAGACATTCGTGCAGCCACCCGCAAAATGAAGCAGCCCATGGATATTGACGGCTACACCGTAAAAGCCATTGACGTGCAGATGCTCCGTCAGGGCGGCGGCAGAGGTCAGCTGGAGGTCACCATTGGGGAAGGCAGAAACCGTCAGGTACGCAAGATGTGCGAGCAGTGCGATTTGAAGGTGCAGCGTCTGGTGCGTGTAAAGGAAGGCGCCTTGGAGCTTGGGGATCTGCCCAGCGGAACCTGGAGATATTTGACGGAAGAGGAAATCAAATACGTCACTTCCGGCCATTGATTACCAATAAATTATAAACATACTGTGAAATTATGAATGCTTCTGCAATTTTACTTGCAAAATCATTTTGTTAAGCGTATGATGATTCTGTCATATTTTGATATGGAGATGATCGAATCGTGGAAAATGATATTCTGTCCATTATCGAGCGGGAGATTCCGGGCTTTTCCAAGGGACAGCGTCTGATCGCCAAGTACATACTGGATAATTACGATAAGGCGGCCTTTATGACTGCGGGACGCTTGGGCAAGACCGTTGGGGTCAGCGAATCCACCGTGGTGCGCTTTGCCTCGGAGCTTGGCTATGACGGGTATCCCGAAATGCGTCGTGTGCTGCAGGATGTGGTGCGCAATAAGCTGACCAGTGTGCAGCGTATTGAGGTGGCCAGTGAGCAGATCAACGAGCGGAATTTAGTGAGCTCTGTTATGACTGCCGATGCCGAGCGCATCCAAACTACCATGGAGCAGATCGATCGGGAAGACTTTGACCATGCGGTGAACTCCATTATCAATGGGAAGCATGTTTACATTATCGGTACCCGTTCTTCCGCCAGTCTGGCCCTGTTTTTCGGGTATTATATGCGGCTGATCCGTGAGGATGTTCATGTGGTGCAGGATACCGCAGCCAGTGAGATCATCGAGCAGCTGTTCCGTATCAAAGCGGGGGATGTTGTGGTGAGCTTTTCCTTCCCCAGATATTCCAGCCGAACCTTGGCGGCGGTGAAGTACGCAAAATCCCGCGGTGCCAAGATCGTCTGCATTACCGATAGTGAGGCATCTCCCTTGGCAGGGGTTGCGGATGTAAATTTGTACGCAAAAAGTGACATGATTTCCTTTATCGACTCTCTGGTAGCGCCTATGTGCTTGCTGAATGCGCTGCTTGCGGAGATCGGTTATCGTTCGAGAGAAAATATATCCGAAACGTTCCGCCATTTGGAGGACGTTTGGAGTGAATATGCAATGTTTTTGACTGATGAACACTGATGTAGTAGTAATTGGCGGCGGTGCCGCAGGTATGTTGTGCGCAGCGGTTGCTGCGGAGCGGGGGCTGGACGTGGTTTTGCTGGAGCCCAATCGTATGATGGGCAAAAAGCTTCGAATCACAGGAAAAGGCCGCTGCAATGTAACCAATAATTGTGATATTAAAACGGTCATGGCCAATATTCCAGCGGGGGGCAAGTTCCTGTACAGTGCGCTGAATCGCTTCCCTCCGGAGAAGGTCATAGAGCTGTTTGAAAATTTAGGGGTCCCTTTGAAGACCGAGCGGGGCAACCGCGTGTTCCCTGTGTCCGATAAGTCCGGGGACATCGTTTCCGCTTTGGAGAACTATATGGCAGGCACAGGGGTGCAGGTCATCCATCGTGCGGCTCAGGGACTGCGCATTGAGGACGGTGCGGTCACCGGTGTCCGCATTCCCGGGGGCATGATCCAATGCCGAAACGCGGTCATCTGCACAGGTGGGCTGAGCTATCCGCTGACGGGCTCCACAGGCGATGGTCTGAAGTTTGCCAAGCAGGCGGGACATACGGTAACGGAGTGCCGCCCTTCCTTGGTACCCCTGGAATCTCCCGATGCCTATTGCGAGCAGATGCAGGGCTTCTCTCTGCGGAATGTGACCCTGTCAGCATTTGAGGATGGGAAGCTCATTTATAAGGAGCTGGGGGAAATGCTGTTCACCCATTTTGGGGTCACAGGGCCTCTGGTTCTGTCCGCAAGTGCCCATATGCGAAAAATGGGGCAGGCGGAGTACTATCTGGAAATCGATCTGAAGCCTGCGCTGGACGAGGAAAAGCTGGATGCCCGCATCCTTCGGGATTTTGAGGAGCAGAAGAACAAAGAGTTCAAGAACGCTTTGGGCGGTCTGGCGGGACGTACCATGATCCCCGTGCTGGTGGAGCTGTCGGGCATCGATCCCGAGACCAAGGTACATTCCATCACCAGACAGCAGCGGAAGGAGCTTGTGCATCTGTTCAAGCATTTCCCTGTGCACGTATCGGGAACCAGACCC
>JAFQDR010000264.1 GCA_017415945.1 Oscillospiraceae bacterium | reverse complement strand
TTTCCCCTCTGCCGATCAGGAAGTACTTGGCACCGCACAGCTTTCCTATAACGGACGCACTACCGGCAGCACCACCATCAATGTTCGCAATGCTGCCGACGGCGATAGTGCCAAGGTGGCCGAGTGGGCCACCGGTACGGAAGTTGAAGTCTTTTCGCTGCAAGACGGCTGGTATGAAATTGAACATGACGGCATCCACGGCTTTGTGATGGAGAGATATCTGACGATGCATGATTGATCCCCCAAGAGAATGAAAAGAGCCCTGCAATTGCAAGGCTCTTTTGCTTTGGAAAAAGTTCAGCTGATGTCGTTGAGCGGCTGATAGTCCGTGACGGTTTCCAGATATTTTTGCACATCGCCTTCCGTGATCAGGTCCACATAAGCGGCCGGGTCGTTGTAGATCAGCCAGTCCAGTTCGGAGCGCTGCTGCATGGTTTTTGCGTACACCTTCTCTGCGGCAGAACAGTCAATGGTAAGAATTTTTCCATTCCGCAGCCACGCCTCCACGCAGCCGGTGTCCATGTTGAATTGACAAAAGTACATTTCCATTGTTCTGATGCCTCCTTTGTGTTTGTATATCAGAATAAGAGTGGGTGAAATTTTTCGTTAAAGCAATATAGCATAGGCGTGAAGAAATTGCAAGGATGGAAATGTAAATTCTGAAAATATTCAGCGAGGATAGCCGGGCACAATGCGAGGATTTCAAAACTTGCAAGCAGGGCAAATGGATAGCCATTTGCACAAAAAAATACGAGCATCCAGATGGATGCCCGTGATTTTTATTTCCTTTGGGGAAGATCCCCAAGTCCCTTTTGTTTTATTGCTGCAGCTAAAGGATGCATTATTTTTCGGGATCTGCTTCATTTGGTGTTGGTTTTGTAAAGAATGGCAGCAAAGCGGATCGAAGTTGATCTGTGGTTTCATCGGAGGGCTCAAAAGGGTTGGTAGTGGAAACGATGGCATCTACAATTTGTTCTGGTGTGATTGTGTGCAGGGAAGCAGTTTCGTTGTTTGCTAGTGCATTCATGAATTGTTCCATCACCTGTGACGTGATCTTTTCGCTGGAAGAGATGGCGGTTTTCGTTTCGCCTTTCAATTCTTGCAGCAGTTTTTTGAAGGTGGCTTCAATCGCAGCGGTGTCCGCTTCATAAAGTGGCTGGCGCAAAGAGCGGATGTCCTGCAATGTTTCTTTTGCAGCAGGCTTGTCTTCCGGGTTCTGGTGAGCATGCTGGATCAGCAGTGTGCCCAAGGATTGAATAAGAGAGTTCATACTTGCGATGCCTGCAGACAGCGTTGCATTTTGTAGTTGTGCCAGTTGGGACAGGAGCGTGATGAATGTGGGCATTTCAAGCAATGTGCTCAGCATGCTGGCGTTTACTTTGTTGGTCAGCAGATTTTTCGCAGCCTGTGCGGATAAGCCCAGCTTTTCCAGATCGTAATTTGTCCGATAGGGAATGTCGGTCAGGCCCAGCAGAAAATCTGTGGACACATGAAAGATACCGGCGATGGCCATGACGTTGTCACCGGATAACTTGTCTGTCTGCCTGGACAGAAATCGGTTCAGTGTACTTTCCGATATGCTGATTCTTTCCGCCAATTGTGCCTGGGTCATGTTGTGTTCGAGCAGTAAATCCTGAATGCGTTCCCGGATGCTTCCGGGGAGATATTTGTGCAGCAATGTTTTTCCTCCTGTACATGTTTTTTCATTTGATAGACAATGAATAAACGAAAATGTTGCAGCGATTGATGCAGATTTTCTGTCTAAACTATATGCAAATATATTGATAAATATGAATAAGTAAATAAAGAAAAAGAGAGCCAGACGCATCCGACTCTCTTAGGTGTAGTCCGAAGACATCCACCGCAATTCCTAGCTATAGTATACAAAAAAAATGAAAAAAATGCAACTATTTTTTTAGAAAAAACAAAAAAGGTATTGACAAAGAAACAACAATTATTATAGCCATTTACTCGCAGATGCAATTTTGGGCCGCATGTCTGTGTGAATAATTGTTGAATATAGTTTGAACGGTACTTTTTTGTGCAAATTATCACAAGCGGTTTGAAAATCAGCAATAAATTTTCGAATATCTGTTTTGGGGAAACGAAGAATTTTTAGCAAAAATGAAACAAGCAGAAAATAGTCAGTAATAGTTTCAAAAACTATATTTCTTACCCCCATTTCCGCAGAGAGCATGTTTGGAATTCTCTTATTTGGTCTGGAAGTTTTGAACCGCACATCAAAGACAGGATCATTGTGAGCAACGGCATTTCTCAGATCTTTGAGAATGAAAACAATCTTTGTTAATAATGTACCATCAGCATCATATGAAGTGTTCAATCCAACGGATGAAGCAACTTTTCGTGCACATGCTGAATTCATACATTGTAACAGTGTTCCAAATTCTCCTAAGCTGGTGGTTTCAAAAATGGCCCAGATTGGCACAGGTTGGTCTTTTTCATAAAAATGTTGGACTACCAATTTTGTTTTGTAATCACGACTCAAATTACTATAGATCTTATTTCTGAGTGATAATTCTTTTTCTAAACTGGAGTTGAAATTCTTGTCTGAATGAGAAAAATCATTATGGTGATTTAAAACTTTAGAAAAGATATCTGTAAATTTTTCGCTTTGACATTCATCGAGAATTGCCTCTAATGCAAAATTTTTTAATGCAGTTTCAAGTTGCATTAACATGGGATACATAATTGATTTCAGCTGCATATCAAATGCATAGACAGATAGTAATTCATTAAAATTGGTATAGGCAAGAGAATTTTGAGGTCTGTTAAAAAAACGGTATCCTTTATATCCGTGATAATATCCAATTTGGCGCAACTTTAACTTTTGAGCCTGACCACCGATTGAAATGTTTTTCTTGTCTCGAAGATATTTCATCAAAGCATTTACAGATTTAATTCTCATATAAATCCTCACTGTATGAACAATTTTGCTGAGATTAATTTCAAAATAATTATATCATACCTATTGTGAATTCACAACGGATAAAGTTGCTTATTTTATAGATTGCATAATTGCAGGTTTATTGCTTAGCATTCAGTTCCCCTTGCATTTCTGCCCATTTTGCAATATAATGCCTTCTCCTTCGTTATACTCCTTTCGCATCGATGTAATCTGCGAAAAGGAGAAACGATCATTTATATTGTAACAAAACAGCAAGCAAGATTGCGTAAAAATTCGGACTATGGTATGCTGAAAAAGGCTGAGGCCATGGACCTTGACAAAGGAATAAGCGCATTACCAACTGTGCAGGCAACCCGTGTGTTGGAGCATTCAAACGGCTGTCGGGTCAGCATGTATTTTGCCGAGAAACTGGATGAAAATATCCGGGAAGA
>JAFQDR010000033.1 GCA_017415945.1 Oscillospiraceae bacterium | reverse complement strand
GTTGCTCATTCCGTCACCTCATCAGTCCCGGTTTCTACGGGAGGCTCAAATTCCGTCTGTACCCCACCGAAGGATTTCATGGGGAACATGACAAAATATGCCTTCCCCAGAATATAGCGGGTATCCACGCAGCCGATCTCATCGGTGCGGCTGTCAGTGGAACGATTGCGGTTATCCCCCATCACAAACACATGGCCCTCCGGAACTTCAATGGGGCCGTCATAGTCCTGGGCATCCGCAGTCAGCTCCGCAATATAGGGCTCATACAGCTCCTGCTCGTCAACCTTTACAATGCCCTTATCGAAATTGATCTCCACCAGCTGTCCGCCGGTGGCAATCACACGCTTGACCAGAGGCTCGTCCATATATTCGGGTGCAACAAAAACCACAACGTCTCCCTGTTCATAGTTTTTGGACAGGTTGGAAACGATCAGTCTGTCACCATGGAGCAAGGTAGGATTCATGGAGCTGCCATCCACCGTGACCACACGAGCCACGAACATAAACAGCAGCACACAAGCGATAATGGCAAACACGATGCTCTGCAGCCAGTCAAAAATCTCCGCTTTTACGCTGAGCTCTACTGCTTCTTCGGTTTCCTTTTTCATAGGTCTTCACCTCTAATTTGTAATGTAATGCTTTATTATATACCATTTTACCCCAACAGCGCAACAGGAAATCCGCCGTGCAGTAAATCCCGACAGAAAAACGAAAAAAGGCAGCTGCCATGCAGCCGCCCTTTATCGTTTGCTTACAGTCTTTCCTTGACCTTAGCTGCCTTACCAACGCGGTCACGCAGGTAGTACAGCTTTGCTCTGCGAACCTTGCCGCGACGGACAGTTTCAACAGAAACAATGGAGGGAGAGTGAACGGGGAAAACCTTTTCGCAGCCTACGCCGTAGGAGATACGACGAACGGTGATGGTTTCCTGGATGCCGCCGTGCTTCTTAGCAATGATGATGCCTTCGAAAGCCTGGTTACGTTCACGGTTGCCTTCCTTAACACGCAGGGTAACGCGGACGGTGTCGCCAACGTTCATTGCGGGCAGTTCGGGCTTCATGTACTTTTCAGTCAGATTCTGAATCAGGTTCATTTTAAAGTCCTTCCTTTTCTAAGACGTTCTTGCGTATAACATGATAGCAGAGGACCGCCGTAATAATGTGGGTCTTTCCCACAAGCCAGAATAGAATACCACAATACTCACAAGAATGCAAGAAGTTTTTGCAGTATTTTATCTAAAAATTTCCATAGTCTCCTTATAGATTTCCAGTCTCTTAAACTTTGCGAAATCAGGGGCAATGTCCGCAGCATTCTGCTGCAGAGCCTTTACCAGCAGGTCGGGATTGATGGTGGGCTCATTCACGGAAATCACTGCTTCAAGCATGACAACGCCCTCTCCTGCCTCAATTTGCAGTTCACGAATGTGGGGTGCGATATTCAGCACGCCCTCCCCACGCTTGGTCTTGCGGAGGACATTGATCTCCTCGCTGCCGTAAAATGCACGGAGCTTGTCCGCCATTTCGGAAGTGTCACGGGTATCATATTCATACACACCGCTGACACGCAGCCACTTGATGCCACTTGCCTTCCCCGCAGGCTCATACACTTCCAAAGCGGTAATGCCTTCGGGCATCTTGGCATTGAGATTGTCAATAAGCGTATCCATATCAAGCTGTTCATCCAGCAGTGTAAAGTCCAGCAGCTCGCAAACACTGGCATGTCCCACAGACAGAGGAACCGCAATGGAAATAACGGGATGAGGGTTGAAGCCCTCGGAATATTTCAGCTGATACCCCGCACGGAGGAACACACGCTGCAGAACGTGCATCAGATCCAAATGGGAAATATAGACCGCTCTGTCAGTCTTTGCAAACAGCAATCGCAATTTACGCATCGCACTTACCTCCAATCAAGCTATTGGCCCCGCAGCCTGTGCACTGCACACGGCAGTCGGGAGAAAGCTGAGACCGATACGCCATTTCTCGTTCGTGCCACAGGTGTGCCTTGCGCACACCCACATCAATGGTATCCCAGGGGAGAACCTCATCATATCCGCGTTCACGAGTGGCGTAGAAGTCGGGATCGATGCCGCATTCCGCAAATGCATTCATCCAGCGGTCAAAGTCAAAGTAATCGCTCCATGCGTCAAGCCCGCCGCCGTTGCGCCAAACGGTTTCGATGACATCGGCAATGCGTCTGTCGCCGCGGGAAAGAACCGCCTCAATCAGGCTGGTCTTGGCATCATGCCAGTTATAGGTCACATTGCGGGCCTTAATGCTGTCCTTCAGCAGGAACACACGACGCATATATTCCTCCATGCTCACCTGAGCCTCCCACTGGAAGGGAGAATGGGGCTTGGGAATAAACATGGAAGTGCTGATGGTTATGCGGACACCGCGGTTCTTATTCTTTGCATAGGTACGCCAGGTGTGCAGCACTTCGTTGCCGATCTCGGAAATACCAACAACGTCCTCATCTGTTTCCGTAGGCAGACCCAGCATGAAATACAGCTTCACGCCGTTCCAGCCGCCCTCGAAAGCGACCTTGCAGGAATTGAGAAGATCCTCCTGCTTGACGTTCTTATTGATGGCATCACGCAGTCTCTGGCTGCCTGCCTCGGGAGCAAAGGTCAAACCACCCTTGCGCACCTTCTGGAGACGGCTCATAAGCTCCATGGAGAAGTTATCCGCACGGAGAGAGGGCAAGGACAGGCTGCAGCTGCGGGGCTCGCACCATTCCAGCATTTCGTCACAGACCTGAGACAGAGGACGGTAGTCACTGGAGGACAGGCTCATCAAGGTCGCTTCCTGATACCCCGTATTCTTCAGCAGCTCAACGCCCTGCTTTGCCACAGTCTCGGGCTTCTTGGCACGAACGGGACGATATACATAGCCCGCCTGACAGAAGCGGCAGCCACGGATACAGCCGCGGAACAGCTCCACATTCACACGGTCATGGACAATTTCGGTAGAAGGCACAATAGGATTAGTGGGAAAATACACACTGTCCATATCCTTAATAATGCGCTTGGTGACCTTTTCAGGGGCCCCGTGCAGCGCATGGATAGCGGCCAAGGTACCGTCTTCGTTGTATTCTTCCTCATACAGAGAAGGAACGTACACACCCTGAATTTTGGATGCGGCAATCAAAAATTCCTGCTTGCTCCAGCCCTCGTTCCGTGCCTTGCGGAACAGCTCCAAAACCTCGCAGTCCACTTCTTCCCCTTCCCCAATGACCATCAGGTCCATAAAGGGTGCCATAGGTGCAGGGTTCACACAGCTTGTACCGCCCGCAAACACCAGAGGAACCAGCTCGGTACGATCCTTGCTGCGCAGAGGGATGCCGGACATATCCAGCATATCCAAAACAGTAGTGTATGCCATTTCGTAGCCAATGGAGAAGCCCAATACGTCAAATTCGGACAGAGGGTCACCGCTTTCCAATGCGTACAGAGGGATGCCCGCCTGCTTCATTTCCGCACGCATGTCCCCCCAGGGAGCAAAGGCACGTTCACACCAGACCCCGGGCATATTATTGATGACACCATACAAAATACGCAGCCCAATATTGGACATAGCAATTTCATAGGTATCGGGGAAGCAGAACGCCATACGCAGATCCACTTCGTCCTTATTTTTCATGATCTGATTGTATTCGCCACCGGTGTAGCGTGCAGGCTTCTGCACCTTTGGCAAAATACGTTCCAGTCTTTTATCCATAGTATCGACTCCTATAAAATCCACAGCTGTGGGATTCATTCTGAATGTATCATGTTATTTTACAATACTCCGATGAATTTGGCAAGGGTGCAAACAAATCAGCAAAGATGAACCATACACCCCATAAAACAATTCATCGCTGCGCAAGAAAAAATATCCCAAGAAAGGCCAAGGCGGTTCCATAGCCGCTGTACATCACATACAAGCCAAGGAGCAAAACCACAACAGAACAAATGCAGCTTATGTACAGAGCATATTTTGGCGCAACAGCATACAAAATTCGCCAGCCATCCAAAGGCTTGATGGGTAATAGATTAAACAAAGAAAGGATCAGGCCCGTCCCTGCAAACAGCAAAAGAAAATCGGCAGAAAGTAAATTTCCGAGAAACGACGCTGCAATGGCTGCGCACAATCCAAGCAATGGTCCCGATGCATTACAGAAGATGACTGCACGATGGGACAAATGTTCTATATTGCAGGCAATGCATAATCCCGTTAATCCTACGGTAATTTTACGTACATATAAGCCGCATCTCCACAATGCAAAGATATGACCAAATTCATGGATCATAATATTCCCGACCCATGCCACAAACATGCTTAGATCCAAATAGAAATACAGCAAGGAAAATAGCAAAAGACCACCGGGGGTCCAATCGATCTTTCGTAATAATCCCATCATGTCAGAAAAAATTCGGGATTGGTGTACATTCCCTCATGCATCAATTCAAAATGAAGATGGGGGCCGGTCACTCGGCCCGTGTCCCCGGATAAAGCCAGTTCATCTCCCATTGAAATAACCTGTCCTTCCGCAACCGATATACTGCTGCAATGGGCATAAAGAGTCTTCCAGCCATTACCATGATCCACACATACATAATTCCCATAGCCCGATTCCTCACCAACCTCGACCACAGTTCCATCAGCAAAGGATTTTACCTCGGTTCCCACAGCTACATCGTAATCCGTCCCATAATGAAACAGCACCTCGTTACGAATGGGATGCACCCGATAGCCAAAGCCCGAGGCACAAGCCCCATTCACGGGACTGATATAAGAAAAAGGAAGGGTAAGATTTGAATAACAAACATTATCGGGAAGCGTATACTCAGCGTATGCCTCCTGTGCAGCCAGAAATGCTTCAACCCGCCCCAAAACATCTGTCGAAATTTCATGTTCCGAATCATGGCGCTCAAGGATCCCAACGATACTATTAGGAGAGTGTACAACAGCTTCTTCATTTTCAGAACGTGTTGGAATATAAGCTGAAACCGACTGTACAGCATCGTCTGTTAAATATGCCCCAACCGATTGTACAAGCTCACGATAGTCCATGTCCATATCAATAAATGCAACCGTTTGCCTGCGAAATTCAGCTGTCTGATCCGGAAAAAGCAATTTCAAAACAGTCATGAAAACAAATATGAATGCTGATACACAGAGCTTCCAATTGGACAACCCATCACCCCCTCACATCAATGTATTCAGAAATACAGAAAACAGAACAAAAAAGAGCTGTATGCCGAAGCATACAGCCCTTCTTTTTTAGGGAGTTATAAAGGCAACGCTTTGTCTGTTTTTGACAAATGTTTTATAACGTATGAATTGAACTAAGATTACTTAGTCAGACCAACTTCGTGGTAGTGGTCATTGCATGCGCCCAGCATCCAGTAGTATGCCCAGTGACCAACGATGTCGTGCATTTCGCGGATTTCTGCCCATTCGTTAACAGCGGTAACTTCACGATTTACGTTCAGTTCTACGTCAACGGGAACTACGCCGCCATCCATGTAGAAGTCGAAGTATTCAACGATGGAATCGTAGGGACGACCTGCCATGTTGGAAGCAACTACAGAAGCTTCTGCACGAGTGATGTTATCTTCGGGACGGAATTCCAGAACGCCGTCGTTATTCTTGTCGTCACCAACAACCAGACCGTTGTTGACAGCGGTACGTACGAAATCGTAGAACCAGTCGGATTCAGCAACGTCGGGGAAGTCTTCGGTGCCGTCGTATGCGAACTGAGCCAGAGCAACGCCCATGGTAGCGAACTCAGCACGAGTGATGGGTTCCCAAGGACGGAAGGTGCCATCGGGGTAACCTGCGATCAGACCCAGGTCAGCCAGAACTTCAACCTGCATAGCAAACCAGTCGCCGGTAGCTACGTCGGAGAAGGTGCCCTTTGCTTCGTAAGCATCGCCAACCTTGTGGATGGTGTACTTGTCGTTCAGCAGTCTGTAGAATACAACAGCAACTTCTGCACGGGTAATATCGCCTTCGGGACGGAAGTCGGTAACGCCGTCATTGTTCTTGTCGTCGCCATCGAAGAAGTGTTCGTGGAACTTGTTGTAAGCTTCGGTTCTGGTAGCGTCGCAGCGCTGGCAGGTGAAGATGATCATGGTTGCCAGGTAGCTGTCAGCGGGAGTAACAACGCCGCCGTCCCAGTCATGGCCCAGAGCGGGGATCTCTTCGCAGCCTTCCAGAACGATGCCGCAAACGGAGCACTTTACGCCTGCAGTGCAGCCGGGAGCGTCACACCAAGCGGGAACTTCAGCAACAGCTTCTGCTACGTGACCTGCGTAAACAACGTCCAGAGCGTCCATAACAGCCTTTTCGATTTCGTCGCCGGTTGCGGGCAGCATGCCTGCTGCGTTCAGAACAACAGCCAGCATTTCTTCAACGGTAGCGGTAACGGGAGCCATCTTAGTAGCTACGTTAGCGTCGGTAACGTCAACGTAGATGCAGTTGGGCATCATCATTGCGCTTACCAGATTGTACAGACCGGATGCTTCAACCAGAGCTTCCAGGCACAGACCCATGTCGATGGTAACATCGCCTGCCTTCAGGGAAACACCCTTCAGGGGGTTGTACTGACCAACAACAACAACCAGAGCGTCGTCGTTCAGTTCAGCAACTTCCAGGGGATATTCAACAATGTACTTTGCGTATGCGTATGCATAGCTGCTCAGAGCAACGATGATGGGATCAACCAGTTCATCGGAAACGCCGGCAGCAGCCAGCTTATCAGCAATAGCCTTGGTAGCGGTTTCAACGTAATTGGTATCAGCAACTACATCGGAAACAGCGGACCAGTTCAGTTCCTTGCCGGAACGCAGCTGCTCAACAACAAAGTTGGTCATGCTGTATGCGCTGTAGCCCATGAGGATCATGTCAGCGTCAGCAACATCGGACAGCTTACCGCCCAGATTTGCAGCAATATCAGCAGCGTAGGTTTCTGCGGAAGCATCGCCTACATATGCTACGTTGTAATCGCCATTGCAGGGAACAGCGATGGTTTCGTGAGTTGCATCATAGATAGCAGCAACCAGCAGATCAACCAGCTTTTCAGCGCCGGACAGAGCGGTGGTGCATGCCTTAACGACCAGATCCTTGATCAGCTTAGCATCTTCCAGAGTGCCTGCGGTGCCAATCTTGTCAGCGCAGTTCTTTGCGATAGCCAGCTTTTCCTTTGCAACGCCTGCCAGGTGCTTAACAGCATCGGAGTTGACGTTGTCGGTGCTCTTTACTTCGTTTACCAGATCAGCTACTGCTGCTTCTGCTGCATCCAGAGAAGCAACCAGTTCTGCCTTCAGTTCGGGAGAGAAAGCGTGAGCAGTCTTGGCGACTTCAGCCTTTGCTTCTCTCAGGCAATCCAGACCCTGTTCCAGAGTCTTAACAGCCAGAGTTACATAACCCTGAGCCTTGAAGGAGCCGTATACATATTCTGCTACAGCCTTAGCATTGTGCTGGTCAGCCTGTTCCAGCAGATAAGCTGCCAGATTCTTAGCAACATCGGTCAGGTCTTCAGCAACATTGCCTGCGGTGCCTGCTGCATATGCAACATAGTCCTTAGCCAGAGTGGTAGCACGATCAGTCATATCGGATGCGTCAGCTTCCAGAGCTTCTGCCTTGTCTTCAACAGCTTCCAGACGATCCTGAGCTGCGTTTACGTCAGCTTCCAGAGCATCAGCTTCTGCCTGCAGAGCGTTTACCTTTGCCAGCAGTCTGTCAGCTTCTGCCTTTTCTTCAGCAGACTTAGCTTCCAGTTCAGCCTTCAGTTCCTTCAGATTATCCAGCTTTTCTACCTGAGCCTTGATTTCGTCTGCCTTAGCCTGAATTTCATCAGGAGTCATGGTGGTCAGATCGAAGTCCAGATCGACATCAATGTCCAGATCGATATCGGTAACGATGGTAATGGTGGTGTTGTCCAGTTCGTTCTGCAGTTCCTCAGCCTGAGCCTGAACGCCTTCAGCCTTTGCCTTAGCTGCATCAACGTCAGCCTGAGCTGCATCCAGTTCAGCCTGAACAGCATCCATTTCATCAATGAGGGCATCGATATCTGCCTTCAGGGACAGAGTCTCGTCCTTCAGTTCCTGCACGCCGTCCTGAGAAACCACAGCTTCGCCGAGCTTCAGAGACAGCTTTGCCAGTGCAGCTACGAAAACGTTGGTTTCGTCAGAGTTGGCGCTGATTTCCAGCTTGTTGCCGGTTGCCTGTACAGCATTCCATGCCTTGCTAACAGCTGCGCTTGCCTTATCAATGGAGTCAGCAAGTGCAATTGCGTCAGCAGCGCTGCCTTCAGCTGCGAATGCAACGGTGCCGAGGCTGAATACCATGATCAGTGCGAGCATCATGGACAGACCGGAACGCCACATTCTTGAAAGTTTACCTTTCATAATAACCTCCTATAGATTTTTGACTGTGGGCATTCCCCAATCAGCCGATTTATTTACTCAATACCGCTTATATTCTTTGCGGTAATCAAGCCGTAGTTCATTCCGCAGCACCACACAATTGTTCGCTTTGCAGACACAATATACTGTGGTATCGAGCATACACCGCACACAAGGAGCGAGCTATGCGCACACTGCCAGAATTTCCTGTATATTATAATACATATAATTCCATTTTGCAACGGCTAAGCAATAAAATTTTGAACAATTTTAATTAAATTTGATACTGTTTTTTCGCAAATGTACACATATGTAACGAAATTATTTCATATCGCTTCCCGAAGCAAAGCAGCGAGAATTTCCCCCTGTGTTGTCTTATCTCCGAACAAAAGCGCATACAGTGTTTTCAAAATTTCCATGCCCGCGGAATTCCCCTGTCCGTCGGTCACAGCATAGCCCATAAGGTCCAATATATATTGTATGCTGTCAGTTCCGAACTGAGCACCTGCTGGCTCCGGCGTTTTGGTGGTCAAGCTGATTTTCTCCGCTCTCCACAGAAATACCGCAATTTGTCCTCTGGTACACATTTGTTCCGGAGAAAACAGATTCTCGGACGTTCCCGCGGTAATGCCTTCCGCTGCCGCCCATCGGACAGCCGAGCTGTAATAATCCGTCGGCAGCACATCGGCAAAGGACATTCCCTCGGTCTGCACCCGGGGGGAGCCCGCAGCCTTCCATAGAATCATAACGATCTGGCCTCTGGTACAAACCTGATTGGGAGAAAATCTTGCCGGAGAGGTGCCCGCAACGATCCCTCTCTCTGCCGCCCACAGGATCGCCTTATAGTAATAGTCTATGGGAGACACATCCATGAAGGGATTGTTCCCTACAACAGGCTCGGGACTTCCCTTTGCACGCCAAAGGAATGTGACCACCTGTGCTCTTGTGCAGCCCATGTCGGGAGAGAAGCTCTGCTCCCCTGTGCCGGCGGTAATCCCGTTCGTCACTGCCCACTGCACCGCATCATAGAAGTAATCCTCTTCGGAAACGTCCGCAAAGTCAACCTTCGGTGTGGGCGTGGGTGTAGGCATTGGCGTGGGTGTAGGCATTGGCGTAGGTGTGGGTGTCGGCGTAGGTGTGGGTGTCGGCGTAGGTGTCGGCGTGGGTGTAGGTGTGGGTGTCGGCGTAGGTGTAGGTGTAGGTGTGGGTGTGGGTGTGGGTGTCGGCGTAGGTGTCGGCGTAGGTGTAGGCGTGGGTGTAGGTGTAACAACAGGAGTCGTGACCTTCCATGCAGCAATAAGCTCGGTATCCTCATCGACCACCGTATCTTCGGTAATCAACTGATCGCCGTACTGCCAGCCCACAAACTCCGCATTTTCCTTAACGGGAACAGGCAAGCGTCCGATGGCAGTCCCTTGTTCTATGGTCTTGCTCCATCGCAGGCATTCGCCGCCATTGTGGTCAAAGGAAATATGAACAGTGGGAACCTCGGGATTTCTGTACCAATAGTAGTCCTCTGCCTGAAGTCCTCTGGAATCGAATTGGTCTACGCCGTTCCAATATTGCAGGCAGCGTTCAAAATACTTTGCCCAATTATAACCTGCGGTGTACGCACCGTCTACGGTGTCGGGAACGTGGCGAATTTTCTCATAAGCGTAGCGTTCGTCTCCCTCCAGCTCATACTGCAAATAGGGCAGCTGGCCTTCCAGAGTGGTATAATCCAAATCACGCTCCTCGCAAAAGGCCTTCAATGCCTCAAAGCGAGTACCGTTCCACTGGCAAATACCATAGCTTGTCAGTCCGTTTACGTCATGGTAGCCCGCATTGGGGTCAAAATGCGATTCATGGTCAATATTCGCCATGATAGCAGCGGTCAAAGCCCTGTTCAGCCCCATTTCCTCGGAGAGATAGGCATAAACCTTTTCTTCATTTTCAGGATCGTAGACCACTGCCGCAGCAGTCATGGGAGCCAGAACCGAAAACAAAATGGCGATCAGCATCATATGTAAAACAGCTTTTCTCATAATTTACTCCTTTGCGGTCGTCATATGTAGTAAATTATATTGGAATTGGATAGAATTGCAAGTGGAAATCCTTGGAAACGTGTCGAAATCCATCATTCTGCAGGACAATACGGAAGTTAACTTGACAAATAGGATGCAAATCCATATAATGATGTAGTTCATAAATCGGGGTATAGCGCAGATGGTAGCGCGCTTGGTTCGGGTCCAAGAGGCCGGGCGTTCGAGTCGCCTCACTCCGACCAAAAAGAGGAGCATGGAAATCCATGCTCCTCTTTTTCTTTTTCAAAACCAACGCCGCCGCGGGCGGGCGCAAGCGGCACTTTCTCCTGTGAGAAAG
>JAFQDR010000263.1 GCA_017415945.1 Oscillospiraceae bacterium | reverse complement strand
GGGAGGGGGTCAGGGGGTGGGGGCAATTTCCATATGCTTTCCCAAAGCACATGCCCCGAGCCGAGTCAGGATTCTGCCCGAGGCGAGCGGGTATATCGGCACAGGATTTAAGCCGATGCGCCCCCAGTCAGGCCATCGGGGGTTCGGGGGACGGCGTCAGCTCGTCCCCCAGTGGGGTGCCGGGGCGAAGCCCCGGCCTTACCCCCCTCTCCCCGGCGGGGAGAGGGGGGCAGGGGGGGTGAGGGGCAAGCGTCTGCAGGATCCCAGGGCAGCGCCCTGGGTGAGTGCAGGCGCCCCCTTACCCCACATATTCTCTTACATCAAGCGGAATACCAACCGCATCCGCCTTTGCCTGTGCCTGTGCAATCTCCTCGGGGCTGATCACATCCACAACAGTGAACATCACATCCGTACCCAGTGCCTTGCAGGTCTCGGCATAGCGCAGCATCGTCTCATAGGGGGCCTCACCGCCGCCGCGGGGACGGGTCACACGGTTGTAAACCTCCGTTGTACCGCCATTGAGACTGATGGAAATCTTGTCAAATAAGGGCGCCGTACGCGCTGCCGCAGAAGTACCCTCCGCAGAGGCTTCCTCCGCGTTGTAGAGATCCGCCAAGCCATTGGTGTTCAGACGCAGGCGGATGGCCGGATAGGTCTCACGCAGCCAGGCTGCCAGCGCACAGACATAATCCAGCCGCATGAGCGGCTCACCATAACCGCAGAACACAATGTCCTTGTATTTCGACATATCACGTTTTGCAAGATCTGCCTGCATTTCCTCCATAGAAGGCTCATGCTCCAGCCAGAGCGGATCGGAGCCATAGGCACCGTCACCATTGTTGCGGATACAGAATGTGCATGCACAGGGGCAGCGATTGGTCACATTGATGTATAAATTCTCGCCGGCCTCATAGCTCATCGTCATTGCTTTTGCCATAATCATTACCTCCTGATATCATCAATCATTTCATTCAATTTCAAAAACCAATCAAATCCAAAGGGAGATGGATTTTCCACAGTACATTTCCCATAGGGAACCGACCTGCCCCGCCAGAATCCAATACCTTTTGCATCCACTGGAAAATTGGCAGGCTTTCCGCCCTTTTCCACGGTCAGGGCCGACAGATCATCCCCCTTCGCCACAATCGGGACGGCAGCTCATCCCTTCGCCACAATCGGTACAGCAGAATATCCCTTCACCACAATCGAGTGCGGCAGAACATCCCTTCGCCACAATCGGTACAGCAGAACATCCCTTCGCCACAATCGGGTGCGGCAGAATATCCCTTCGCCGCAATCGAGTGCGGCAGAACATCCCTTCACCACAATCGGGGGTCTGGGGGACGGCGAAGCTCGTCCCCCAGTCGGGGGAGGGGGGCGAAGCCCCCCTCTCTACTCCCCCCTCTCCCCGCTGGGGAGAGGGGGGCTGGGGGGGGTGAGGGGACACCCCTCATTTATGATACCCACTATTCTTCTCGATCTGATACGCCCTGTACACCTGCTCCATCAGCATCACCGCCGCCAGCGCATGCGGGAACGTCATCTCCGACATCGAAAGCCGCCGGAACGCCTCCTTCTTGATGCCCTCCGAAAGCCCGAACGAACTGCCGATCACAAAGGTCACCGCACTGCCCCGCATCGGCAGCTCCCGTGTCATGAGCGAAGCAAAGCCCTCACTCGACATCTGCTTCCCCTCAATGCACATCGCAATCAGTGTACCCTTCGCCGCCTTGCGGATGGCAGCCGCTTCCTGCTCCAGTGCCGCCTGAATCTCCTTTTCCGAGGGCTTGTCCGAAAGCCGTACCGCCGGCAGCTGCGTGAATTCAAACTTGCAGAACGGCGTCAACCGCTTCATATAAACATCCTGCGCCGCCAGAAGATGCGGCTCCTTCTGCTTTCCTACCGTCAAAAGCTGTACCAGCATCAGAAAATCACCGCTCCTCCCTGTGTCTCCACCGGCGCAATGCCAAGTAAATAGTCCATGCCATGTGTAAAATCCTGCAGTCCCTGGAATGCCGCCTCGGATGCCTTTTCCGGCGTGTTGTTGTGCGGACTCAGATGCCCCAGCAGCAGCCGTGTCGTGCCCCGCTGCACAAGCTGTGCCGCAAGCCATGCACTCTCATGATTCGATAAATGACCGAATTCCGATGCAATCCGCCGCTTCAGCTCGGGCGGATAGGGGCCGTTTTGCAGCATGGCTGGGTCGTAATTCGATTCAAGCAGAACCATGTCACAGCCCTCCAGTGCCTGCATCACCTCGGACGTCACCACGCCCAGATCCGTGCAGACCGCACAGAATTTGTCATCCGCCGTGTGAATCCGATAGCCGCAGCTGCCCGGTGCATCATGCATTGTGGGAAATGCAGTGATCTCACAGTCCCCGCAGGCAATGGCACGGGTATCGATCGGAATGACATCCACTCCCGCAGGAATATGTCCGCCCTGTGTGAGGGTTTCGAGGGTCTTCTGCGAGCCATAAACCGGCACACGGAGCTTACCGGCGAGCACACGGAGCCCCTTGATGTGATCGGAGTGGGTATGCGTGATGCAGATGCCCTGAATGCACTGCGGCTGCAGGCCATTGCAGGAGAGTGCCTCAAGAATTTTTTTACAGCTTGCGCCCGCATCCACAAGCACACCGGCATTTCTCCCGCCGATATAGGATGCATTGGCACTGCTGGAACTGAATAAGGGATAAAATTTCGCCATATTTCACTCTCCGATCATAGCATTCAGGGTTAGTTTTTTTGATATTGGAGACATGCCCCGAGCCGAGGCAGGATTCTGCCCGAGGCGAGCGGGTACATCGGCACAGGATTTGAGCCGATGCGCCCCGAGCCGAGGCAGGAGTCTGCCCGAAGCGAGCGGGTACATCGGCACAGGATTTAAGCCAATGCGCCCCGAGCCGAGGCAAGCTTCCGCCCTTCATGTCCCCTCTGGGGTCTGGGGGCGAGCGAAGCGCTGCCCCCAGGCGGGGAAAGGGGGCGAAGCCCCCCTCATATTTCCCCCTCCCCACGGGGAGGGGGTCAGGGGGTGGGGGCAGTTTCCATATGCTTTCCCAAAGCACATGCCCCGAGCCGAGTCAGGATTCTGCCCGAGGCGAGCGGGTACATCGGCATAGGATTTAAGCTGATTCGCCCCGAGCCGAGGCAAGCTTCCACCCTTCAAGTCCCCTCTGGGGTCTGGGGGCGAGCGAAGCGCTGCCCCCAGGCGGGGAAGGGGGGCGAAGCCCCCCCTCAGATGTCCCCCTCCCCACGGGGAGGGGGTCAGGGGGTGGGG